>JAFDFZ010000134.1 GCA_019309565.1 Deltaproteobacteria bacterium | reverse complement strand
CCTCGTATATGCCGGCATCAGGGATACCATGACATACTACTTGACGGTATCCGAGGTGTTAGCAAAAGCACCCGATTTTCAGGATGAACCGGTACGGGTGGGAGGCAGTGTTTCCCCTGCTTCCGTCAAATGGGATCCCAGGGCGTTGAAGCTGTTATTTAAAATAGAAGATGATCGATCAACCATTTTTGTCGATTATACGGGAGTTGTGCCTGATTCATTCAAACCGGGAAGCGAGGTTGTGCTGGAAGGAACATACAGCCAGGAGAAGGAAATCTTCCAGGCGACTTCAATTATGCCCAAATGCGCCTCGAAATATGAGTAGCAACTTTAGGAAAATGAAAAAAGTGCACAGCCGCAAACATACCACAGCGATGCCGGATGATGGCATTATCATCCAGGCAAGAAAGCTGGTAAAGAAATTCGGTTCCAGAACCGTTTTGCGTCAAATCGACCTTCAGGTGAAAAAAGGAGATCTCTGGGCACTTTTCGGTCCAAATGGTGCCGGCAAAACAACATTGATTCAAATCTTAAGCTCCCTGATGTTGCCAACATCAGGCGAGGCGCGTATTTCGGGCTTTGATCCAAGATATGATCGAGAAGCGATTCACAGGCGCATTGGCCTAATCTCCCACGATCCATTCCTGTATGATCACCTTTCGGCTTTTGAGAATCTAAAATTCTATGCAATGATGTATGACATACCGAAACCTGAAGAAAAGATCAAAGGGCTGTTAAAACGAGTTGGGCTCATCGAATTTCAAAGTTACCTGGTTCAAACCTTCTCCAGGGGAATGAAACAGCGTCTTTCCATTGCCCGGGCCATCATCCATGATCCCTGCCTTTTGTTTCTGGATGAGCCTTACAATGGCCTGGATCAAAAAGGGATCGAGGATTTAAAACAACTTCTGGAAGGTTTTAAGAAAGAAAGAAAAACCATAATTATGACCTCTCATCACCTGGAAAGGGCATTGGAACTGTGCACCCATGCAGCGATCTTGAAATCAGGAAGGCTGGTACATGAACAGAACATGCAGGAGATATTTGCGGGTGACTTCAAACAAGCCTATTTTCGCCATACACAGCAAGAACCATCGCCTCTGAGGGTAGCCGTATGAGTTTTGCGTTAAAATTACAGGCCATCGTGTGGAAAGATTTGAAGTGTGAATTCCGCACAAGGGAAACGATTCTATCAATGTCCCTTTTATCTTTTCTGGTTTTGATCATATTTCATTTTGCGCTCGGCTCTAATGCCGTCAATCTTAAGAATATGACCCCGGGGGTTGTCTGGATCGCTTTTGTATTCTCGGGCCTTATAGGGCTTGGCCGTGCATTTAATCTGGAACGCGACAGGGGTACGCTGGCTGGATTGCTGCTGTGCCCTTTAAGCCCCTGGGGCATTTATGCGGCTAAAACCATAGGAGTATTCGTATTTACCACCATCATGGAGGTCTTCACGCTGCTGCTGGCTGCGGTTCTGTATAACCTGAATCTGTGGCACAATATCTCTTCACTTGCTCTTGTTATTTTCCTGGGAACAGCCGGCTTTTCGATTATCGGCACTCTACTATCTGCCATTTCAGCAAACGCGAAAGCAACAGATATCCTTCTGTCTATTCTGGTGCTACCTCTTTCGGTACCTTTAATGATCGCCTCTGTGAAAGCCACGGGTTTGATTCTGCAAGGCAACCCAATTCAAACCGCTTATTCCTGGCTTAAGCTTTTAATCGCCTTTGATCTTGCCTTTCTTCTGGTTTCATACCTGACATTTGAATATGTTCTGGAGGAGTTGTCTTGACACGCAAAGAAACCTTCATGATCGCATATGGCTTTGTAACGTTTTTTCTTATGTTCGCTGCGCTGTATGCCATTTTCATATACGCCCCGGAAGAAAAAACAATGGGGATCACCCAGAAAATATTCTATCTTCATGTCTCATCGGCTTTTATTGCCTTTCTGGGGTTTTTCATCACGTTTATTGGAAGCATTTTCTATCTATACAAAAAAGAACCCGGGTTCGATATCCTTGCGGCCTGTTCTGCTGAGATCGGTGTTTTGTTTTGCAGCATCGTTTTAATTACCGGCCCCTTGTGGGCAAAACCTATCTGGAATGTATGGTGGACCTGGGATCCCCGGTTAACGACCACCCTGGTTCTGTGGTTTGTGTATATCGCATACCTTATGCTCAGAGCAGCCACAGCAGAAAACAAGCGAGCCAATATTTCAGCGGTTTTGGGTATCATCGGTTTCGTTAATGTTCCCATAACCTTCCTGGCCGCCAGGCTGTTTAGAACCATACATCCTGTGGTGATAACATCCAGTAGCATAAATATCTCCTCTGCTATGAAACACACGCTTGTTCTTACACTGGGAGCTTTCTGTCTTTTTTTCTTTTTCCTGCTTTTAAGCCGGATGCGACTTGAAGGATCGAAAATAAAATTGGCAGAATTGACGGATATGTTGGAAGATTTATTTGAAGAAAAGTGTGTCGTCTTGAACTGACAGGTTGAAAGGAAGATTCGCATGAACAACGATACGGTTTATTTATTTATGGCCTTTGGTTTAAGCTGGATGGTTATCTTTGGCTTCATTTTCAAAATGCTGAAAAGTCAAAAATTGCTGGAAGTTCAAATACAGAAAATCAAAGAGACCCTGGAACGCTATCAGGATGATGGAAACTAATAACCTTCTTTGCCTTCACAGACTTCTTTCCCGCAGGGGGCATGAGGGGGCATGAGATTGCTCAGTAACAAAACATCGTTATGGATCTTAATCGCGATGCTCACAGCCGGCGCGGTTCTTATAGCGGCTTGCGCATCCGGCTGTTCTCTTGATTCATATGCCATCAACCTGCCATCTGAAACAGCCTGTATTTTTAACCACGTTTTAGCCTGTAACGCCGTGGGGCTGTTCGGTCTTTTTATCATCGCTCCTGTAATCTTACGCTTCGTATTTTCCAGAAACAGAATCCCTGCTGGATTCTATCTCCCTCTCTTCAGGCCGCCTCGATTTCTAACATACCGCTAAAAAATAGATCTTCTTCTTCGTTTCGTTCTTATTCGTCCTTTTATCTTCTATTGAGGATCGACCTTAGGAGGTGCATATGGGAAGAAAAGAAAAAGCGTTACTGATTGCAATAGGCGCAAATCTTTTCCTGGTCGCTTTAAAATTCTTTTTGGCCGCTATTTCAGGCAGCATGGCACTTCATATGAGTGGATGGCATTCGGTGCAAGGGCTTTTCGTTTCTCTTGCAGTGTTTGCCGGTTTTCTTTTTTCCAGAAAAGAAGAAAATCGCCTTACCAGGGGCATCAGCCAGGTTGAAAACATTGTTGCTCTGTTGATTTCTCTCTTTGTTTTCTATCTTGCATACAAGATGTTTATCAAAATGACACGCCCGCATATGCCCATGCTTGAGCATGTTCCCATCGTCACACTGGGGGCTATATTAGGTGCTGCCATCTGTTACATGATGGCTAGATTTAAGACCTATGTGGGCCAGCAGACCCATTCCCCTGGATTGGTTGCAGACGGATATCATTGCCGAATCCATGTTGTAATGGAGATGGCGGTGGTCATCGGACTGGCGGGGTATATGATCGGCTTTTCGAACCTGGATATGCTGGCCGCTGTGGTGGTCACGCTGTTTGTTCTTCAAACCGGCATCCGGTTGTTTACCCGCGCACTGGTCTCACTTTTCTCAAAAGAGGTGAGTGCTGATTATTCCTGCCATGTTGAACCAAGCAAGCTTCGGGTAAGTCGACCAAAAACGACGGCTACACTGGCTGCAGTCACACTGTTGGGTTATATCCTGTCGGGATTCTATAGCATCCAGTGGAATGAGAGAGGCATTGTTCGGCGCTTTGGCAGGCAAACTGGCAATGAAGTTACACCTGGCCTGCACTATCGTTTGCCCTGGCCCATCGAGGCGGTTGACAAGGTAAATGTTGATGACATTCGGAAATTAGAAACCGATGTATTTCTTATCCTCACCGGGGATGACAACCTGATCCAGACCAATGTGGCAACTCACTATCAGGTTAAGAATGCATCGGCATACCTTTTTAATCTGGAAGACCCGGCAAAGATTGTCCGGGATGCCTCCCGTTCCGCGCTAAGACAGGTTGTGGGCGAGATGAACATCGACTCCATCCTTGCTACGTCAAAGTCAGAGCTGGTGAAAAAAACCAGGCTTCTTGCACAATCTTCGCTTGATGCATGGAATTCCGGCATTCACATCGTTGGCGTTCAGTTGCTTAATGCAGACCCGCCGGCAGAAGTAATGGAAGCATTTCGCGATGTGGCAAGTGCCCGCGAAGATCGGGAAACTTATATCAACAAAGCATACGCTTACCGGGATAGTACCATACCGGAAGCAAGAGGCAGGGCAGAGAAAATAATAATGGAAGCGGAAGGATTCCGCTCAAAGCGCGTTCACTCCGCACGGGGAGAAGCCTTCCGGTTTAAACTGAAGCATGCCGAACACGATAAAGCAAGAAAGGTCACAGAAACCAGGCTTTTCGTTGAAGCAATGGAAAAGGTGCTTGCTCCTGTTGAAAAAATCTTGATCAACCCTGAGGTAAAGCAAGGGGTCATGGACCTGTGGTTTTTCAACCCTGAACAGAAAAAAATCCCTATAGAATAAAAAAAGGAGGATCAACATGAAAGGTAAGATTTTGATGATTGTCATCGCCCTTTTTGTGATCGTTGCCAGTGGACTGGTTTTTTTCCAGGTGGACGAACGAGAATATGTGGTAATCACTCAATTCGGTGAGCCCATAAAAGCGATTAAGAAAGCGGGGTTGAACCTGAAATGGCCTGATCCCATTCAGAGCGTCAACCGTTACAACAACAGACTGATGACCTATGAGATGGGAGAGACGGAATATCTCACAGGAGATAAAAAGAACGTGATGGTAGACAGCTATGTGGTGTGGAGGATTGAAGATCCCATCAAATTCATGAAGACAGTCAAAAACCGTTTGGGAGCGGAAACCCGGCTGGCGGATATTCTATCCTCGGAGATAGGTATCAGCCTGGGAAAGTATGATCTAAGCTCCCTTATTTCTACCGAACCAGAGCAGATCAAGTTTGGAAAAATGATGAAAGAGGTGAAGGAAGAAATTTCTAAAAAGGCCAGAGATTATGGAACCCAAATTGCGGATGTGAAAATCACACTGCTCAATTTTCCGGAAAGAAACAAGCTCAGTGTGTTTAAACGGATGCGGGCCGAACGGGAAAGAATCGCCAAGGGCTATCGTTCGGAAGGAACGGAAAAAGCCCTTAAGATCAGGGCGGATGCAGATAAACAAAAAGAAATCATTCTTTCCAGAGCATATGAAAGGGCACAGAAAATTAAGGGAGAAGGCGAAGCACAGGCCATAAGGATTTATGCAGAAGCATACGAGAAGGACATTAATTTTTATGAGCTTGTTAGAACTCTGGAATCTTATGAAAAATTCATCGATGGAAAAACAACCGTGGTGTTATCGGCTGATTCTGAGCTGCTTAAATTCATCAACACTTCCAATCCCGATCTATTAAACATATCGAAAACCGAAAAACCTCTTGCACAAAGCAGGTTGAAAACCGATGAGGAGGGATGATCATGGAAGAAGAAAGCACAAAAAAGGCGATATCAAGGTTAACGGTATGGAAGCACCGTGTTCAGAGAACTTTTAAGAAAATGACGACACACGTTGCAAGCCTTGCCGGCAGTGCAAAGAAGGCATATGGCAAATTGTTCATTTCCGATGATGGCATCAGCCTCGGTGAGGACATAAGGGGGGCGTTTCGGCATATTCCTTTTAAAAAGAAAAGTTTTGGCAGCCTTATTTTCTTGATTATCCTGGCCGTCTATTTTCTTTCGGGTATTTATACGGTCAAACCCGGTGAGGTAGCGGTGTCTCGAATATTCGGAAAGGAAGTGCGCCAGTCTATAACAGAAGGGCTGCATTACCGCCTTCCCTGGCCTTTTGAAGCCATCGAAAAGGTAAACGTGATGGAAATCAGGCGAATCGATATTGGAACTGCCCTCTCAAGGAAACCTCTTTTGTTTCCAAGGGATAAGTCCGAATCAAAACAGTCAGGTGCCGGGGCACATGTCGGCCATGGTGGCCATAAAATGGCTGGCAGCTCATCAACTGCGACAGACCAGCAAGCAGGCTCCACCAAAAACCAGTTTTTTACCGGAGATGAGAATATCCTCGAGATTCGAATGAACATCCAGTATCAGGTAAAAGATGCTTCTGATTACCTGTTTAAGATGAACTCTCCCGATCGACAGGTCGAATCTGCTGCTCGCGCTGCCGTAACCGAGCTTTTCGGCCAGATGCGAGTGGATGATCTGTTGACGGTGGCAAAATCCAGCATCCAGAAACGGATTGCTCGAATAACCCAAAACATGCTCGATGAATATAAAACGGGATTGTTCATCGTCAGTGTAAACCTTCAGGAAGTGAACCCACCGAAAGAGGTGGCCCAGGCATTTCGCGATGTGGCAAGCGCAAGGGAGGAAAGGGAAGAGAAAATCAACAAAGCTCAGGGTTACTGGAACACTGTGATTCCCCAGGCCAGAGGAGAGGCCCATAAACTTATCAGCCATGCAGAAGGGTATAAAGAGAAGGTTATCAACCAGGCCAGAGGAGAGGCTGAGAAGTTCTCAGCTATGCTAAAAGAGTATCGACGGGCAAAAGAGGTTACCGAACATAGGCTCTATCTTGAAACCATGGAAATGATCCTGGCCAGGGCCAAAAAGTTTGTGGTCGATTCGAAGAAAGAAAGGGTTAACCTCAAGTTTGTAAAGTAACCTAGCACCCGGCTGCAGGCCGGGAGCTTTAGGGCTCAAGGAGTCGAGGATTCAAGGATTCAAGTGAAAGAGATAGGAATCCGCACGACCCTGCCCCCCTGAATCCTTGAACCCTTGAACCCTCGAAGCCTGTATTGAAGAAATCAAGTTGAAGTCTTCGCCTAACCCCGCTGCTGAATAACAATTTTTGTCTGAAACCTGTAAGTTTGATTGTGTGCCAGAAGCATTTTGCCATTTGTTTTATACGGCTTCGAGGTAACGCAGAAGGTATTCACCGTTCCCCCCCCCTGATGGGGACAATAATAAATGCCACCCTAAATGGATAGGAGGTGCTCTAATGTCAATGAAACGAATTATCCCTCTTCTTATCCTGTTCTCATTTGTGCTATCGGCATGCAGCGGCGGCGATGGGGTGCTTGAGCCACCGGGTCCGGATGTGATTGCTTCCTATGACGGAGGTGTGATCACTAAAGCTCAGCTTCAAGCCAAATTCGACAGCCTCATGCCCTGCTGCAAAGCTCGTTATCAGGGGGTAGAAGGAAGAAAGAACTTAATAAAGGAGCTGGTTTTACCCGAGGTCATCGCCCGCGCCATCAAGCAGCAGAAGATCGATTTGCGCCAGAACATTAAAGAAGAGCTGGGCAACCTGACCGATGAGCTGAACATGTCTTTTTTGCATATGAAATTCCATGAACAGATTCTGTATGACGGTGATAAATACAAGGATCTAAGACAGCGGTATGAATTTCAGAAAAGGCAGCTGGAGGGGTATCCCCTAGCCGAACGATACAGCCGCCTTGTAAAGCTGCATCAGAATCTTCATGACAAAATTGCCGACGAGGTAAAAAGTGTCTCTCAGCGCTACATCCAGAGATTGCGCAAAGAAGCATCAATCAAAAAAAACTATGATCTGCTGCGGGTTCGCGTATCCCGCGAGGAGTTAAAAGATTTTTACCATCGCCACCAGCAAGGTCTTCACGGCAACGAATATCGAGAGCCTGAAAGGGTTCGGATTCTGGAAATTGAGATAAAAGTTGGAAAAGCCAAAGGTGATTGCCCCAGTTGCCCCGAAGACGACAAAGAGCAGGCCAAAGCGAGGGCGGTCTCGGCTTTATCCGAATTGAGATCAGGGGCATCTTTTGAAACAGTGGCAAAAATCTATGCCGATGATTCCTCAAGAGCCATAAAATCTAAATGGATCGTTCGTGGCGAGGAGTCTGCGGAATTTGAAGCTGCGGTGTTTGCATTGGATGTGAACGAGGTAAGCGACGTGATAGAAAAACAAGATGCATTTTCCATCGTCAGGGTGCTGGAGAAGCGACCGGAGCGGTTTAAGCCATATGAGGAAATTGTTGAACCTCTCACAAGGGAATACCAGTGGCAAAAAGCAGAACAATATCTCATTGACAACAGGGACAGAATTCTATTTACCATCAATGGTAAGCCATACACCATCGCCGATTTCTCCGATGAATACCACCGGAACATCCCCCCTCACAAATGCCATCACATGAAAGATACCGAAATGCAGATGATGGGAGATGAAAAGACACAGATGTGTGATCTGGCGCACAATGAATTTGAAGAACTGAAAACGCTCATGGACCGAATGATCGACAAGGAGTTGATCACAGAGGATACGTACAATCAAATGATTGATGTTGAGCATAAAAAAGAAATCGAGTTTCTGACCATGGCAACCCTGTATCCCATTTTCCATCGGGAAGAGATGGATCGGTTGATTCGTATCACAGACCAGATGGTAAAAGATCATTATGAGAAACACAAAGAAAGTTACCATTACCCTGCCAGGGCAAAACTAAGCATGATCGTCGTTCGAGGCGGGGAGAGGGAAGAAAAAAAGAAAAAGGCATATGAAAAGGCAAAAAAAGCGTACAATGAGCTGAAACCTTCCTTTTTTTCATTCAAAAAGGGAAGAGATTTCTCCGATGTGGCGCGGCAGTATTCTGAAGATCCTGAAACGGCTCCAAAAGGAGGGCGCCTGGATGTGGATGTCTATGAATGTCGAAATGCCATCGAATACATGTTGCTTCACGGATTTCACAAGAAGATATTTTCCCTTAAACCCGGAGATATCAGCGATGTATTCGAATTCGGCCAGGATTATTACATCGTTCAAATCCGTGAGATGGAAAGCAGAAAACAGGCAACATTCGATGAGGTGCGCCAGCGCGTGAAACAGGACCTGATGGAAAAGGAACATCAGAAGGTCATGGTCAACTGGGAAGATGATCTTTTGAAATCCGCCGGTTTTACCCTCTATGAGAAACCCCTTAAGGAACTGCTTGCGGCAGAGGAGGGAGAAGAAAAATTCAAAGAATCATAGCCCGTATCTGCGCATGTTGGAATACGCTCTCATGATACCCCGGCTCTCATTCTGCTTAACACCCACAGGGTGCCCGTTCCTCCTGTAACAGAGCCCGCAAACATTCCAAGCGCCATTGTAACGATCAAACCGGAAGTAAATTCCGGGCAATGTACAAGGAAAAAAGGTATCAAAAAGGCGGCAAAGATAGATCCTGCAACCAACCCCATGAATATGGGATTCTTTTCCGCAGGCCTTGAAAAGCAAATCGCGGATAAGAATATGGGAACCAGTCCATAAAACATTCCCAGTGTAAAATAGATCAAATTTTTTGGAAAAAATGCGAGCACGCCGTTATTTAAGATGTTTGTTTCACACAACTCAATGACCCTGGTAAAAGGAAAAATAAGATAAAAGATCAAAGAGATGCCCAGGGCCGATAAAACTGTCTGGAAAACAAATGATTTTGTTAAGGGATGGGGTCAGACCTTTGATATAATCTTAAAATTCTTAAAATAGTCAATCAAAGGGCTGACCCTATTCTCTGAGCCTCCAGCCGCTGACGGCATTTGTTATCAAAGACGGAGAAGAAAAAGAGGTTTCCGTGGAAATGCTCAAGGTAGGGGATAAGGTAAGAGTACGGCCGGGGGAAAGAATACCTGTGGACGGAAAAGTCATAGAGGGGATATCCAGTGT
>JAFDFZ010000133.1 GCA_019309565.1 Deltaproteobacteria bacterium | reverse complement strand
TAACCACTATAGATGGTGGCATTAAACCACCATCTATAAGGAATTATCTATACAACCAACAGGAGTCGGTGGCTTTCTTTAACGGGGTAAAATGGCCTGTACGGATGATTAATCGGTAACAGACAACTGTGCCTTTTGAGTTGTTTTGCAATAACGAGGTTTACTGAACCAATGCAAGAAGACCTCAAAAAATCATGCCCTCGGGCTGCTGACCAGCTCGAGGCAGATCAAAGGGCAGAGCGCCGATACCGGGCGCTCCTTGATTTTCTGCCTGATCCTGTTTTCGTATTCAACCTGGATGGCACGGTTTATTATGTGAACCCGGCTTTTGTGAAAGTGTTCGGATGGACACTGTCTGAATTGAAGGGCAAGCGTATCCCGTTTATCCCGGAGCATCTCAAAGAAGAAACCCGCCTCGGCACCCAGCGCCTTTTTAAAGATCGAGTGGTTCATGGTGTGGAAACCAAACGTTTGACCAAAGACGGCAGAGTACTGGATATCTTGCTTGATGCAGCCATATTTTATGAAGAACAGGACGAACCTGCCGGGCACGTGGTTATTTTAAGAGATATCACCCAGGCAAAGCGGGCGGAAAGAACAAACGCCTCTCTTTTCCGTATATCCAGAGCACTTCCAAGGTTTCGTGCGCTTGATCCACTTCTTGAGTTCATTGCAAAGGAGATAAAGGGGCTTCTTTCTGTCCAGGGCGCTATGGTAATTCTTCTTGATGAAGAAAAAGGAGAGTTCTTTTTTCGGGTTGCCGAGTTTGACGATACGGAGACCGGTAAAAAATTCAAAGAGGTTCGTTTTCCCGTCAACAAAGGAGTTGCCGGTGAGGTATATAGAACAGGAAAGCCGATCATAGTACCGGACACCTCCAAGAATCCTCATTTTTACAGACAGGTTGATCAGCAGGCAGGGTATGAAACAAGAAGCATGTTGGATGTTCCCATGTGGATTCAGGATCGATTTATCGGGGTTCTATGCGCTGTAAACAAAAAGGAAAAAGAGTTTGACCATTCCGATGTCTCGGTTCTGAGCACCATTGCCAGCATGGTGGCATTGCCTATAGAAAATGCGCGTATTAACGATGAGCTCAACCGCTCTTATGAGGAAGTACAGGTGTTGAACCGGGCGAAAGATCGAGTCATCCATCATCTATCCCACGAATTAAAAACCCCTGTGGCTGTGCTTGCCGCTTCTTTGGGTCTGCTGGAAAAAATGCTGTCCGGATCACAGGACAAAAGATATGAGAAGATACTGGAAAGGGCCAGGCGGAATCTTCACCGTATTCTGGAAATGCAGTATGAGATTGAAGATATCTTGAGAGAAAAAGATTACCGCGCCTACTATCTTATATCAAAGCTGCTTGAAGCCTGCACAGACGAGCTGGAAACGCTGGCAATGGCTGAGTTCGGAGATGTGGAGCCGGTTCGAATAATTCGAAGCAAGGTGGAAGCGCTTTTTGGGCCCAGACACTCGCCAAATCAAAAGATTTGGCTGCATCGGTTTGTAAGCGAACAGATCGAAAGGCTGGAACCAAAATTTTCGCATCGAAACTTGAAGCTCATCACAAGGTTGCATGAAACATCAGCTATCGCCATGCCGCCGGAGGTGCTGACAAAAATCATCGAAGGTCTCATACGGAATGCTGTTGAAAATACTCCAGATGGGGGAAGAATCGAGGTTGGCGTTGAAAATGGAAAAGAAGGCCCGGAATTGTGTGTCAAAGACTACGGTGTTGGAATCACACAAGGAAACCAGCGCCTGATATTCGAAAACTACTTTACGGCCCGGGATCCGTTGCAATATGCCTCCAGACGGTCCTATGATTTCAATGCCGGGGGCAAGGGGTTCGATTTGCTTCGCATGAAATTTTTTTCAGAACAATACAAATTCAAGATTCAAATGGAATCTAAGCGATGCCGCTTCATCCCTTCAGATACGGATCCCTGCCCGGGGATAATCGGCCACTGTACTCATTGTCATAAAGTAGAAGATTGCCTTGAATCGGGAGGTACAACCGTGATAGTTAAATTTTCTGCCGTGCATCCATAAAGACCAGGCGATCTCTATTAAAAAACAGTAAAAATAAGACTCATCGATCCGTTGGACAACTTCAGTCAAAGGATGGATCCATCATGGAAGAGCGGCTCAACCAAAAGGAACACACTCCCTTTTTACGCGAGCTTCAGATCGAGTATTTGATTCACGAATTAAAAAGCCCGCTGTCTGTCATCGAAACAGGGCTGCGACTGCTGCTTGATAAACGAGATAATTATGGAGCTTTGTCCCCTGTGCAAGAAAAAACGCTTCTTCGTGCACTTCGAAATGCCAGAAAAGTTCGACACATTTTAAATGATCTTTTGGAGATCGGCCGATCCGAAGCAGGCTGTTTCGAAACATGCAGGTTTCGTCCTCTTGAGGCTATGTTCGAAGCTCTGTACGAGGCGATGGAAACGATACCAGCAGCGGCTGATGAGCCCCTGGCCGGGCGGAAAATTGGATATGAGCAGTTGAATGGATACGGTATCTACTTGAATATTTCTGATGCTGTTGAATCCATTGAAATGTTTCAGGATGAAAAAAAGTTCAGGCGGATTTTCGGCAACCTTGTCAGAAATGCACTCTATCATCGAAGGGAGCGGGTCGATATTAAGGTTGACCGAAAAGAAGATCGCCTTGTTATCGATGTCACGGATGACGGGCCCGGTGTAAAACCCGAGCACCAGAAGACCATTTTCAGCCGATACAAGCAGGTAGACGCAAAATCGAAGTTGAATCGACCTGGTCACGGCCTGGGTCTGGCAGGATCGCTCACTCTGGCCCGCTTATTGGGAGGAAACATTGAGTTGATGAGCGGAAAAATAAAAGGAGCCACGTTTCGCCTGATGCTTCCCATAAACCGGGAATTTCCGCTGAAATCCCGGCCATGAACCCAATGTGCGCATTTTGAAATGAGGGGCTGTTTGAGGGCATTATGAATGATCGGCAGCTAAAATCAAGTGCGGTCTACCCGGATTCTCCAAGGGTTGCTGTTGGCGCAATCGTGTTCAGGAATGAAAAAGTTCTTCTGGTACAGCGCGGTCGGCCGCCTGCTAAAGGTGTTTGGGCCATTCCAGGAGGCAGTGTAAATCTGGGAGAAACGCTTCAACAGGCTGCGGAACGGGAAATTAACGAAGAAACGGGGATCACCATCAAAGCCCGGGAACCGACATTTACCTTCGATGTCGTTGTACGTGACGACAGCGGAGCGGTTCGGTATCACTATGTGATCGTAGATCTTCTGGCAGACTACATAGGCGGCGAACCACAACCGGGAGACGATGCGCTTGATGTGAGATGGTTTAAGGCAGAGGAGCTCCGGCACATTAAACTGAGCGAAGCAACGCGTAAGTTGTTAAAAGAACGATTTAATTTCGGCCTCGAATAAAATAATATCTTCAACCTTTGGTGCGATGGGAATTTCCTGTCCTATTTGATAGTTGTGATGGCTGGTTAGAAGTGCAAGGACCCTGTCATTTGAAGGCAGCTTCAAGGTGTACATGATGTTTGCACCGCGAAAATTTTTTTTCAAGACCCTTGCTTTTAAATCACTTAAAGGTTCAGGAACGATGTCTTCCGGACGAATCAGCACATGTGCGGTGCATCCGTTTTTGCAGGGATGTATGAAACGGCCCCTTAAGATGCCAAGACCTGTTTCAACCTCCGAAGGACCGGCTACCCTGCAGGGCAACAACACCCCTTCCCCGATAAATTCTGCCACGACGGGACTGGCGGGGCGATGATAAAGGTTATACGCCGTATCCCATTGCTCCAGTTTTCCCTCATGCATAACCCCAATAACATCTGCCATGGCGAAGGCTTCCTGCTGGTTGTGAGTCACCATCAGTGCAGAAGTACCGGATGTTTTCAGAATACGTCTAACCTCCATCGACAATCGTTCCCGCAGCGTTATATCCAGATTTGAAAAGGGCTCATCAAGCAGCAATAGCTGAGGACGGGGGGCAAGCGCACGTGCTAAGGCAACTCGCTGTTGTTGGCCTCCGGAAAGTTCATGTGGGAAATAGTCAGCGGCGCCCTCCAAACCAACCAGCGCCTCCAGTTGTGAAATTCTTTTATGTTTCTCCTGTGATGACATGCCATGGAGCCCGAATCCGATATTGCCATGAACCGAAAGGTGAGGAAAAAGTGCATAATCTTGAAAAACCATACCGATTTTTCGTTTTTCAGCAGAAAGGTGATAGGTGCCGGAGGCAACAATTTTCCGGTTGATCAGAACCTCTCCTTCATCAAAAAGCTCAAATCCTGCAATGGTGCGCAAAACAGTGGTTTTGCCGCATCCGCTTGGTCCTAAAAGACAACCGATATCTCCCTTTTCCAAAGAAAGAGAAAGGTTTCTTAGAACGACCACGTTACCGTAGGTTTTTACAATATTTTTTAACTCCAGAACCGTGTCCATTGGCTCAATTACTCACCTTCTATATCCCGCATGCGCTCGGCTGTTCATGTCACGTTCCGTTTGGCTGGTAAGTAATATAACAGGCAGTAACCCTGCTATCACAATGACCGTTGCGGGCAGGGCGGCCCGCTGCCATTCGCCTTCGGATGTCAATTCAAAAACCTTGACCGCCAGTGTATCCCAGCCAAAGGGACGGGTCATCAAGGTGATGGGCATTTCTTTTATGACATCAACAAATGCCAGCATCGCGGCTGTAAAGATACCGTTTCTTAACATAGGTACATGCACCCGTTTCAACAGGGACATCCCTGAAACACCCAGTGAAATTGAGGCTTCATCCAGATTCGGTGTGATTCTATGCATCGCGCTTGCAATGGGATTGAAACCCACCGCCATGAATCTGACCATGTAGGCTATAATGACCGTGAAAAAGGTGCCACTGACGAAATTACCGGGTATGGTGCGGCCAAACTGGTTCACCAACTCAGCCAACAGTCTGTCTGTATATGACATTGTGAAAACAAGCCCAACTGCAAGCACAGTTCCAGGAAGAGCGTATCCCAGAGTAGAAATCTCCACCATCATCTGCGTAGCCTTATCTTTGTTGCGACGTTGCGTATAGACAAGGAAAAGCGCACAGGAAGTAATGACAAGGGAAGCGAATAGGGCAAAAAAAAGCGACCGCCAGAGAAATCCGAAATATCCAGTATGAATTTCCTCAGAATAGGTTTTAACCGACCATACAAGCAATTGTATGAAGGGAATCGCAAACGCCACAAGAAGCACTGAAAAACCATAGATGGATGCTGCCCAGCGTCTCCATCCGACAAGTAGTACGAACTTTGACGAGCCTTGAAGCGGTTTTCCAACTTCGGTAAATCGCATTCGAGATCGGATTTTCTGTTCAAACATCTTAACGGCAAAGATAATCAGTATGAGCACACTGGATAGCTGGGCGGCTGCGGCAAGAGAAAAAAAGCCGTACCAGGCCTTGTAGATGGCGGTTGTAAATGTATCGAAATTGAATATGGACACGGCTCCAAAATCAGCCAGAGCTTCCATAAGAACAAGCAGCAAACCACCGGCAATCCAAGGATGTGCCATGGGCAGCGAAACTTTATAAAATGCCTTCCATCGGCTGTATCCAAGTGATTGGGCGGCCTCAAGCGCCTTTCTGCCCTGGGTTCTAAAAGCGTTCCTGGCCAACAGGTATACATAGGGATAAAGCGCCAGTGACATGACAGAAACCACCCCGAGCGAAGAGCGAGCGTTTGGAAACCAGATCTTCTGAGCAGGGTTAAAAGATCTTAGAAACGTCTGAACCGGGCCGGAGAAATCAAAAATCCCAAGGAAGACAAAGGCAAGCACATAGGTGGGAATCGCCAGGGGGAGAAGCAAAGCCCAGGACAACAGTTTTCTCCCTGGAAATTCACAAACTCCCGTGAGCCATGCCAGGCTCACTCCGATAAGAAAGGTACCGGTCAATACACCGGTTGCAAGAATACCGGTATTGAGCATAAGCTCGGCAAGAATCGTATCGACCAGATGTTGCCAGATCTCTTTTTCCGGATGCAGGAATGATGAAAAAATGAAAACCACCGGCAAAGCCACCGGCATGGCTATACAAATTGCACCAAGCCTCCAGCCATCAAATGCAGAGCGCATTTTTATAAGGTTTCGCATAAATGACGGGCTGATCTTTTTTATTTGTACCCGGCTCTATCCATCAACCGTATGGCACGAGCCTGGTATTTCCCTGCGTTTATAAGATTGATGGGATTCTGCTTAAAATCTCCCCATGATGCAACGATGGGATGGGGAGACACTTTCGAATTTGCAGGGTACTCCAGGTTGGCATCCGCAAAAAGTCGCTGTGCCTTTTCCGATGAGAGCCACTCTAAAAACGCTAGCGCTTCTGCCTTCCGTTTGGTATATGTGGTGATACCCGCGCCGGAAACGTTGACATGAACACCGCTGTCGGTTTGATTGGGCCAGAAAAGAGCCAACGGCAGGTTGAGTTTCTTCTTAAGCAACCTTCCGAAGTAATAGGTATTGACAATACCGACATCGCCCTGTCCTGCAACGATGGCTTCCATAACCCTGGTGTCATTTGAAAAAGGAGCTGCGGCAAGATTGCTCACCCATCCCCTGACGATGCGTTCGGCTTCGGCTTCTCCATGTTCGACAATGAGCATGGCCACAAGTGACTGGTTGTAGACTTTCTTTGATGTTCGCAGCACAAGTCGTCCCTTCCATCGGGGATGAGCCAGATCTTCATATGAGCTCAGTGTTTCCGGATTTACCCTCTCTGTGCTGTAAACGATGGTTCTGGCCCTGACCGATAACCCGAACCATCTGTTTTCCGGATCGCGAAGATGAGCCGGAATATTGTTTAGCAGAACTTTCGAATAAATGGGTTGTAAGATTTTTTCCTGCGCAGCATGCCAGAGGTTTCCGGCATCTACCGTTATAAGCATGTCAGCCGGTGTGTTTTCTGCTTCAGCCTTGATGCGCTGCAAAAGAACCGCAGCCTGTCCCGTAGAATATTTGATGGTTACCCCGCTTTCCTGCCTGTATGCATCAAACAGCGGACGGATGAGGTGTTCCTTGCGAGCAGAGTAAACAACAAGTTCTTCGCCAAAAGCCGAGCTGCTCATAGAAAACACCGACATGCACAGTACCAGAGCAAAAACGATAGAATTCCTCATCTGAAGTACCTCCTTTGTGTTTTGATAATGAATAACGGTTTAGCCTTACCATCATGAATCCACGGTATACTCTCGATATTATGGTTTATGATGATATTTGAATAAAATGTTTAAATGTATATGAGATGTTTGATATATCAAACAAATTATTATATCAATAACTTTTCGCAGAAATTTTAGATTTGGTTTGATTTTAATCAATTTTTGTGACAGTTTATGTAAATGATACTGGAGGGCAAATTGGAACAACCCTTGTCTCTTGTCCTTCATTTTGTTTGCAATCAATTATTTTTTGGAGGTTAAATGAATGAACATGCCGAAGGGTTGAGCGACAGTCTGGAGGATTATCTGGAAATCATCCTGGATCTTGAAAGAACCAACAAGGTTGCCCGCGTCAAAGACATTGCAAAAAAGATGAGGGTCTTGAGAGGCTCTGTTACCAGTGCCTTAAAAAGCCTGGCTGAAAAAGACCTGATCAACTACAAGCCTTATAGCTTTATTACGCTTACCAGTAAGGGATCCACCATCGCAAAAGAAGTTACAAGGCGACATCAAATTATAAAAAATTTCCTCCAGGATGTGTTGCTGCTGGAACCGGAAAGGGCCGAGGAAAACGCCTGTCGCATGGAGCATGCCATGGATAAGGCAGCCATCAAAAGACTTGTGCAATTTATCGAATACATTCATCATTGCCCGAGAACCGGCAAGGACTGGATTCAGGCCTTTGTTAATTATTATTCCAGGGATTCACACGACACGAAAAACTGCGGGCAATGTCTTGCAGATTGCATGGATAGATTTAAACATAAGGATTGAACGTTTCTTAGACCAATCCATTTCTCCTACCGTAGGATATGCCTCAGTTTTCGATACAGGGACAAATTTATAGGAATATTGCTTGACATGCCACAATGTGGTTGTATAATTTGTTTATGGCAGCCTCTGCAATTATCATGAATTGCATGGGTTAACAGTAGGCGGTTCTGTGGCATTGGAGCCGCCTATATCTTTTGGGATCGCCAAATTATACAAAGCCTCTCGGGGTTTTAAGACAAATTTGCTCTCTTTTGATTCGTCATTTGCTATAAGCGCTATGCTCATTTTATGATACACAGCGTCATAGTAAATTGCGCATGCATCCTTTGGAATGTTGATTTTAAAAATCCGATTTAGCGTTACACATGCTGGATGCAGTGGATGTAAGCGCAAAGATTTATGTCGTTCTATATAAAAGGGCGGATTCATGGATGGAGAAATGGAAAACACGGTTACAGCGGATAAAATACTGGATTGTCGAGGTGCCAGTTGTCCAATTCCGATTTTACAGGCGAAAAAAGCCATGACCAGAATGAAATCAGGCCAAATACTGGAGATTTTAAGCTCAGATCCGGGAACCAGGAACGATCTTCCAGGCGTTGTCGAAAGAGACGGACATAAATACCTCGGCCATAAGCCCGAAGGAAGCTTTACGCGTTTTTATGTGCAGCTAAAGTAAACATGGAAAAAACATTGGGAATATTTGTAAGTTCCGATCGTCATTTGCACCACGTCATAGCACTGACAAGGGCTGCAAAAAATCAGGGAATAAAGGTTACTATATTTTTTACTCATCTGGGACTTCTTTTAACCCAGGATCCTCGATTTGCACAGCTAAAAGGGATTGCAGAAATGTCCATCTGTAATGTCGGGCTTCAAGCACACGGGATTAAACCTCCGGTAGCTGGGATTCGCGAAAGGGATCATGCTACTCAATCCAGACATGCTGAACTCATAAAAGAGTGTGATCGCTACGTCGTATTTTAAGATATCCGATCGCAAACAAAGAAAACAAGGAAGATGAAAGATATCAATCGAGTTGCTTTCTTGATTCGAAGAAAAGAAGATTTATGGGAGGGCTCCCGTTCCGTCCTGGGCCTCTCGGTTGAAAATTATCATGTTTTCATGTTTGTGATAGATGTTGAGGTTGAAATGACCGATGCCTACAGGGAGAACCTCAAATGGCTCAAGGAAATGGAATGTGAATATTTCTCCAATAATCCATCCAATGTAAAAAAACATGGTTTTAAGTTTCTTACCCTTGAGCAAATAGGCTGGAAACTAAAGGAGATGGATCTCATCATACCTTTCTAAGTATAATCGTATGAAAATTCTGCACATCTTAAAATCAGAACCTGATGAGACGACAAATATTCTCATCGACTCGGTTTCCGAGGGAAATGAAGCAACAATTTTCAGGCTCTATGGTTCCAGGGTAGACTATGAGAGCCTGATCTCACTTTTGTTCGAACATGACATGATCATTTCCTGGTGGTAGGATATAGGGAATTTTATGTCTTCCTTTATTCGGCTCTTTTCCGGTAATCCTCGATTGCCCTGGCAAGGGCTTCAGCCCCTAAATTGGAACAGTGCAATTTTTGTTTCGGCAAACCGTCTAGGGCCGCTGCAACGGATTTGTTTGTGATTGTTTCGGCTTCCTTGAGGGTTTTTCCCTTTGCCATTTCACTGACCATACTGGAAACCGAGATGGCCGCAACACATCCGAATGTCTTAAATTATCCTTTACCTTGATATAGAATGTCATCATATCTCCACAAACGGGGTTTCCAACCTCGCCAACACCGTCTGCGTTCGGTATTTCACCCGCATTTCTCGGATTTGAGAAATGCTCCATTACCTTTTCTGAATACATGGAATCCTCTCTGTCTTATTGCACAGCTAAACACTCAAGCGCTGACAAAATGATATATCCGCGGTTATCAAAAAAAAGCCAAGTTGCCTTTAATGCCCAATCGGTTTCACCTTGGCCTTCTGGATAACCAGAGTGATTTATTTTCTTCCTATCAACTCACACATACCCCCTCGTCATATGCAGCAGTCTGCTTTCCCCAGATGGGGGAAAGGGAACGAAGTCGTTCGACGGCATGGGGAAGCTTTTCGAGCACATATTCAATCTCTTCCATGCTATTGCTTGCGTTTATGGTAAACACCAGTGATCCCTGAGCAACAGCAGGTGGAATTCCAATGGCTGTTAGAACCGGGGAGGTCTTAAGCGCTTTTGAAGCGCATGCTGATCCCGTGTTCGAATAGATGCCGTGCTGGGAGAGCATAAAAACAAGCGATTCTCCTTCAATGGCTTCGAAACAAAAACTTGCATGCCCTGGAAGCCTGCGTTCAGGGTGTCCGGTAAATACGACTTTTTCAATTTTTTCCCTGATACCAGAAACAAGTGCATCTCTCAGTTTTTTAACGTGTTGAACTTTTTCGGGCAGCGTTTGTTTTGCGATTTCCGCTGCCTTTCCCAGCCCGATAATACCGGCAACATTTTCCGTGCCTCCTCTTCTTCCGTCTTCCTGAATGCCTCCGTGGATAAGGGGCATCAGTCTTGTGTTTTTCTTGAAGTAAAGAGCCCCTGTTCCCTTGGGTGCTCCGAGGGATGGGCCGGATAAGCTTAACAGATCCACATTTAGCTCGTTAACATCAACATCGATGTTTCCCACAGACGCAACCGCATCGGTATGGAAAAGAATCCCCTTTTCCTTACAAATCGAAGAGATCTTTTCAATGCGCTGGATGGTTCCGATTTCATTGTTGGCATGCATGATCGATACAAGGATCGTTTCGGGCGTTATTGCCTTCAACAGTCGCAAGGGGTCCACAAGGCCGTTTGCATCCACCGGAAGATAGGTCACCTCGAAATCCAGGCGTTCCAGGAATCGAGCTGAATTTAGAACCGAGTGGTGTTCGATCAGGGAGACTATTATGTGTTTGCCTTTTTTTTGCCTTGCGAATGCCACTCCCTTTATGGCCAGGTTGTTGGCCTCAGCACCGGAGGATGTGAAGATTATCTCCTCTTTCCTGGCGCCGATCAACTCGGCCACCTTTCCTCTTTGCTCTTCAAGCACCTGTTTTACCTTCGAACCCAGGTCATAAACATTGGAAGGGTTGCCAAAACGCTCCATAAAATATGGAGCCATTGCCTCAAAAACCTCTTTTTCCACGGGGCTTGCAGAGGCGTGATCGAGATATGCCATGGTCATTTCAAACTCCTCAACTCGGTTTTCGGATGTAAAGCTTGTAACATTCGTCATCTTCTTCTATTCCCATAAATTCGTACCCGCACTTCTTGCACCAATCCGGAATATCATCCAGGGCTCCGTCATAATCGGTTAAAACTTCCAGTACCTGTCCCTTTTTCATGCATTTAAGTTTGTCACCCGGCTCCATCAGGTGCATCGGGCACATGCGACACACAAGGTCAACTGTCTCATCGGACGGATGATCTTTAACAAACTTCATTTCACACTCTCCTTAATCCTGACATGATCCTGATATCTTCATGTTATTACATGGCCACTTAAGTAATCTGAGCCATTAATACCTCACAGCTTCGACACAGTTTCATCTTTTCATTCCAGTTTTTTCGAACAACTCCTTCACAAATGGTGCCGTTGATGAACCAGCAAAGCTCTCCGGTTTGAAATTCCCAGGCCGGACACCGCTTCTTTCTATTCTCGGGGCATTTTTTCAGTATCCAGCACGGTGTTTTTTCCCTCGACGGTTTGTTCATCTGAGATACGAGAAAAAACATCTGACGCTCCACGTGTGTCGGAATGGTTCGCCACCCCTGTTCGTAGCTGCGAACCGCCTTTACGGATGTTCCAAGCAACTCAGAGATCTGTTGTTGTGTTTTCTTCAGCTTCTTACGCAAATCTGCGAATTCTTTGCTGGTCATTTGGCCATTCTCGCTTTTTCCCTGAAACCCAGTTAGACCGGCCGACAGCTCGATTTTAATTTAAAGTACTACATTGTGGCAGATTTGTCAACCCTTGCAACTATTGATGATGAAACATTTTAACCATGGTTTTATTCATAATGCCCTCTCAATAATGCCGCCGCCGATGACCAGATCCCCCGAATAGAAAACAACGGACTGACCCGGGCACACAGCTTCCTGGGGCTCATGAAATAAAACCCTGGCTTTCTTATTTCCATGTGGAAAGACGGTTGCTGCAGCCTCTTTCGTATTCAGGCGAATTTTGGCTTTTACGATTATCGGCCGAATCAATCGCTCGAAGGCAATGAAGTTTAGGTCCCGGGCGATCAGGCCATTTGACAACAATTTCTTCTTCTCCCCAACCACGATTCGATTGTTTGGGGCATCGATCTTTGTTACGTACAGAGGTTGAGTGGATGCGATACCCAGCCCCCGGCGCTGGCCCACCGTGTAATGAATAATCCCTTTATGGGTTCCGAGGATGTTTCCGCTTTCATCTACGATATGCCCTTTTTTAATGTCCTTTTTGCTGAAAAGCGATCTATGGTTACGGCCGGCGATAAAATCCTGGCTTTCAGGTTCGTTTGCCGTTTGGAGTTTACAGGAATGCGCGATTTGTCTTACCTTCTTTTTGCTGAGTGAGCCAACCGGAAACAGCGTTTGTGAGAGCTGCTGCTGGGAGAGCCCGTAGAGGAAATATGTCTGATCCTTGGTTGTGTCTGCAGCTTTTTTCAGCAGATAGCGGCCGTTTCTCTTAAGAATTCTGGCGTAATGACCGGTCGCAAAATAGTCAAATTCAATACCTGCTTCCCTTGTTTTTTTCAGGAGAAAGCCGAATTTTATCCTTTGATTGCAAACAACACACGGATTGGGAGTTTTTCCTGCAAGGTAATTCTGGCGAAAATCTTCGAGCACGTAGACTCGATATTCTTCTCTCAGATCCACCGTGTAAAATGGGATATTTAACCGCCTGCATACAGAGGCGGCTTTCCGCACATCTTCTTTTTCATCCGGGCCGTAACACCCATGTTTATCGATGGGGCTGTGAGCAATGGAACCGTCAAATATCTCCATGAAGATGCCCACGACATCATAGCCTTCCATTTTCAGCAAGGCAGCGGCTGCAGAAGAATCCACACCGCCGCTTAGGCCTACAGCAACTTTAGTACCCGTTTTTTTCATATGAGAAACTACGCTTTTCACGATACTTCACCCGGAAAAAGGGAATTAACCGTTTTAATGCAATAAGTCACTTGTCGGTTCGAGGCGAAGCTTTGCTATGTTTTCTGCCAATTTCATCGATTCTGATCGTTCTTTCCTCTGCCCTGAAGAGGTGGACGATTCTTGCCCGCTTCGGAACAAACGATCTGGTATATTTCAGCATATTTTCCACTGCAACCCCAAGGTGATAGCCTTTGAGAATAACCGTTGGCCCTGAAAAATCTAGCGGTCTGAGAAGGTGGTCTTCTTCCTTAACCATCCGCGCAAGCTGATTACATTCGTATTCGTTGCGTGCAACAATTATTTTATCTCCGCTGCCAAGGCGGATATGCCTTCCCACCTTAAGCAGCGGTATATCTTTGATAGATGGATGCTTTGTAAATGACAGATAATCCCTTATTCTTTCCGTAAAGTGCCTGTCTGTTAAAAGACAGCCACCGGAAGGACAGGGATAATTTAAGATCCCTTTTTCAGCCGCCGTGGTTATTTGTATTTTCCTCGACCGTCCCGTAATCCCTACCAGTTTGCTTCTATCCACCCATCCTTTCATTTCAGGTACCGTGGGTTTAAGGCATGCAGCCGAAAGGGGCCGCAAAATGTAACCTTCAAGACCAGATTTGCGGTCGATCAACGCCATGGCCCTTTTTTGTTGCGACATGGGGCGCTGGCCAAGCACTTCTCCCGTAAAAAGAAATGAAGCACCGATTTCATGCATGTATTCCCCGGCCTTCTTAATCTTCATGATCCTGCAATCGATACATGGATTGAGCCCTGATCCATATCCGTGTTGCGGGTTTTGCACGATTTGCAAATACTCATCTCCCAGCCAAACCCGCTTAAGAGGAATGTCTCCCAGCATTCTTACAGCCGAAACCACCGCTGCGCATCCTGTGTTTTTAGGGGTGCAGGTACAAAACGGCGAGGTGAAGTTTATAGCAAAGACTTCTATTCCCTGCTCCAACATCAGTTTGGCAGCCAGGGTACTGTCCAGCCCACCGGACAATAAACCCACCGCCCTTCTGTTCCACCGATTTGCCATTAAAACCGTTCTTGCTTTGATCTATAGTCCGAAAACCGCATTGCTTTCACTATCAAAGCGTTCATTCGTATTCATTAATAAATACCACATTGTGACATAGAAATCAAGTTTCCTGATAACAGCATCAGCAATTCTAGGTGAAATCCAGGCCCTGAACCGAATGGTTGCATCCTGCCTAAACCAGCCCGAAGAGAACTTAAATGAACATGACAGCCAGCTCCTTGAAAACAGCTATCTTCCGACCCACCGCCGGGGGCTTGGTTTGGGGATACAGTTTTTTTGATCTCAACTTCTATTAACCTCAAAGAATTTAAGCATCAAAAGAATGGCTTGACAGGGACACTCTTTTTATGTAAGCAATTTCAAAAGGTTCGCAAGATTTCTATCAAAATCCAGATCCTGTACCCGAAGTCGAATGCATTCCATAAGGCGCGATCCGGAACCGTGCATCAATTTGGCCATCAACAAATGGACACCCTGCACCTGCGAAAGCACGCGCCGAACTTCGCTTTTCGTCATGACAACCGGGGGGCGAGGATGAAGCCTTGCCCTTGCGGGTTCGATCTGACCTTCGATGGGCATGTCAAGCAGTGACGGTAAAGGAAAATTATTGTGTTCAGTGCCTGCCGTTGGGTGGATGCCGAGACTTTTCGATTGGTAGCCAGATGGCTCAAAAAGGCCTTTATTTCTGCCTTATCCATTTTTTAGGGTGTTTTTTTTCACCAAAGTGTTTGATATAGCGGACAATCCATTCGCAGTAGGTTTGTCCGGTTCTATAGGCATAATGATGGTAGCGAAAGATCTGCTGGACCTGATCCATGAGCTTTACTCCGTTGTTGCAAAACCACTAAAAGGGTGTAGTTGTTAGATACTCTTAAAAAATGCATGCGGGCCATTTTGCTAAATAATTTTAGGATTTAGCTAATTGTGGATTCCAGAAAATCCATGGGCGCAAAGACAAATGCCGTTTCCGAAAGAGCAAAATGGCAATTCTACTATGTTATTTACGCAACTACGGGGTTTAGCCTGGGATCAGGTTTGAAATTGGGTCTGTCAGGCCTAGAATATACTGTATTTTCAATATGTGGAAAAATCAACAGGATATTTTCCATATTTACCAGCATAATATGAGAATAGGTGTTATCCATATTATTAAAGCCATTCGGCAAATGATTGATTGATTCTGACAAATGCGTTAATTTTAGCCATGAGCCAAATATTTAAATTGATCCTTGATCTTATTGAGCGTGAAGAAATTGTAGTTTCAAATCACGGGTATGATGAATTGGCCGATGATCATATATTTGTCCGGGATATTATATCAGGCATCAACGAAGCGATTGTGGTTGAAAATTATCCGGAATATCGTAAGGGGCCATGTGTTCTATTGTTGCAAAAGGATTCTGATGGCAACCCAATCCATGTTGTATGGGGTATCCCAAAAGATGCGGACTCCCCTGCTGTTCTCGTAACGGCATATAGACCAGATCCCAATATATGGTCTAAAGATTTCATGAGGAGAAAATAATGAAAAAACGAAAGCACACAAAACTTGTTCACGAAGGAAAATATGTTGCTGAAGTTGATATTGAATTGATTTATTCTCCAGAAGGATGGTCTCCCTATTTAACCCTTGAAGATGCATACAAGCTTGATGATGTTCGTGAGGCACTTCGAAAGGGAGATCTTGATACAGCCAGCCGTTTATCTCGTCTTTATACACTTACGCCAGTGTCCGTTTAACTTTTTTTGGATAACAATGGCATGAAGATGGACGGGCTATATCCTGCGGTTTTGAGAAATTTCAGCTGATTCCCCCTGAGGTGTTTTTTACGTCTTCAGGGGATGTTTCTCGCCTGCCACTTATCCCTTGCGATAGCGCGGCGCTGCGCACCACCCGGTAGGAGGCGCTGACATATATGAAAGGCAATAAACAAAAAAAGATAGCGGAGAGGATTTGCGCACCGCGCTATCGGGCTGAAAATATTCCTTGACCATTTTTTGCAAGTTGGCTATACTTCGGATATACATTAGGAGGTTTTAAAATGCTTGCAAAAATTCAAAAATGGGGAAATAGCCAGGGGATTCGTCTTGCCAAAAATCTGCTCGCAGATGCGAAGCTTGGTGTTGGTGATGAGGTGGATATCAGTGTAAAAGACGGCATTATGATTGTCACACCAGCCAAACGGATACGTGGGCGGCACAAGCTTAAGGATCTTGTGGCACGTATTCCTGAGAACTACAAAACCAGCGAAGTTGACTGGGGCGAGCCGGTGGGTAAGGAGGCTTGGTAAATGCCTGCCTATATCCCCAGACAAGGGGACATCATCGCGATCACTTTTGATCCACAATCGGGCCATGAACAGAAAGGGCGGCGCCCAGCTTTTGTTGTTAGCAAGGATCTATTTAACCGGAGCACAGGTTTGGCCATTGTGTGCCCAGTTACAAATACAGACCGTGGCTTTCCTTTTCACGTTCCTATCCCAAAAGGAAGCAAATTGGAAGGTTTCATTATGGTTGAGCAGGTTAAATCGGTTGATTTTCGTTCGCGACGCGCAAAAAGGATCGAACACGGTAATGATGAATTGCTGTCGGACGTGCTCTCCATATTAGATGCTTGCATCTACTAACAGGCCAACAAGTCATTTGAGTGGACGCGGAATACAGCGGGGCTTTTTTACGACAAGCCGTGGCCGCGCCACTCAATGGATATTAGGGACGCCCCACACATTTACAGTTTAAATATATCAAAAATTCATAATTATAAGATTTTTAAGTCAAAACTGTAAATGTGTGGGGCGTCGGAGCAGCCGGCAAGGCTGCAATCCAGCTGGTGAAAGTCCAGCCGTATCAGTTGCTCGTGTCGGATACGTAGTGATGCCACATCTCGGGG
>JAFDFZ010000002.1 GCA_019309565.1 Deltaproteobacteria bacterium | reverse complement strand
CTGGGGTGCGCTGTTGGCAAAATCATATAGTTCACAGATCCCGTAAACGAATTGAATCGTAACCGTGCTGTCTTCCTTAGAAAAACCTTTGCTTGCGTGATAAGGCTCCCAGGGACTTCGCTGCTCGTTTTCGGCAACACACAGACTGTATTTGGTGGGAGAGCCGATGGTGTCCATATCGGAAACACCCGGATATGTATGACCTATATTCATCATGATAAGCCGCAGGGCTCTTCCAATTGCCGTATTTACAGCAGAAAGAGCTCCCGGGCCAAGGGCGCATGTGCCAGAGTTGATATTAAGCCGCTTTACAATGGGGCCGTTTATGAGCATCAAAGGGGCGTGGGAGCCGGTGGACATGGCCTTGTTTCTTAGGTACATCTCGGGCTTTGCCAGGCATTTCACGGCAGCAATAAGAACCGGCATTTGCTCTGGTCGACAGCCTGCCATAACCGCGTTGATGGCAATTTTTTGTACGGTTGCCTTCCCGAAACCGGGTTCCAGCACTGCGACCACTTCTTCTGCCGGCCGTTTTACCCCCTTTAGCATCTTTTCAACAGACGCTTCGATGGGGGGTATAAGCGGAAAGCCGTCACCCCAGCCGTAAGCCAAAAACTGCCGGTTCATCTCAGCGCAGGCTTCAAGAAGATCCGCTCCATCATAGATCAGCTTTTCATCGCAGACCCGCAACGGTTCATGTGGGGATATTTCACATCCCTCAGGTGTGCAATCGGGTTTTTCTGCAAAGCGTTCTTTTTCAAGCGTGGCTGATTTTATCGCCTCTGGTGGTCGGGTTAAGCCTGCGATCACCTGTTCAATGGAATCATCCACCATTTTTTGGATGGCTTCTGCCGATTGATTCGAAAAGGGAAGCGGCACAGCGGCAAGCGGTAAATTTGGAAGTCCGAACGTCTTGGCACTCTGCTGAGCATCCCTTACAAATGCCTGTGCGGTAAAGATGACCGTAGCGACCCCCTGCTTTTCCAGTTCTATCATGTCGTGGATACCCCACGAGGTGCAAGAACCTCAGTCGTTGGTGGTGCCCACCACCACATCACACTGCCCGGCAATTTTCTCGGCATCATCCGGAGTCAGGTGCCGCATCATGAAACCAACCGATCCGATGTATCGTTTTGCCGTAATACCGGGGAATCTTTCCTTTAACAATTTTTCGACCCGATCAAGTGCAAGATCCCCTCCGCTTTTCATGTTCCAGTAAAGCCCAACTCGTTTTCCCGCCAGGTCCTTGACCCTTGCAGCAGGGGGGATCGATTTTTCTTCTGCCAAAGCCACGGGGTTTAAGACTTCAAGCTGTGCCATATGAATCACTCCTTACATGTTATGAATGAAGACAGATGATACCAATCTAAATTTACAGATTGTATACTGTGTTGATCGGTTCGACTACGTTGGTGTATTTCTCATTAATCTTTGATATAATTTTTAAAAATACCATAAAAGCAAGGCAATAGAAAGCATAAATAGATTCTTGCCAGCAATTCTCGGTGAACCCTAAACACTTACAAGCGCTTAACCGGCCCGGCTGCAACAAGGTAAAGCAGGGCTGATTCTTTATTAAGACCCAAAAGCTGCCGGGCCTCCTCATCATAAAGAGCACCGATGCCACAGCAACCAAGACCGAGTTCCGTTGCCCCCAGATAGATGCTTTGACCTATCCTGCCTGCAGCAAGCATGGCATATCGATAACCTCGCGGCCCCCATGTCTGATCGATTTCCTGTAAGTTTGTCATCAGTAGAAAATGAAGGGATGCATTTCCAAGCCACTCCTGATCCAGGCAGACCGATGCCATTTTATGCACCAGGGTTCCTTTGCCCACCAATCCAATCCTTCTGTTCAACGGATCAAGCAGATAAAAGCCGGACAGCGTATCTTCAATATTCCCAGTAAGAAACCCGCATGCAAGTGGCCATGAACCGGGATGGCCCGGTACAAAATTCTGCTCCAAAGCATCTGCCACCAGATTCAACAAATGTAGGAACTTATCCAGCCCCAGTTCTTGATTAACAAAATTTCTTTTCGATCGGCGACGGAATATCACCTCAGGGTATTTCATCTCGGTTTTTTTCGGCTTGCAACCGGGCAAATTTTTCCAGGATTCCGGCGCAACACCAAGGCTTTGAATCAAATCGGTATTCGTTTTTTTTCGTTCTATCGGTTGTATTCCAGCCTGATAGCAGCTCAGGATTTCATCATAGGTAACTTCCCTGTTCGATACGCAACTTGCTTGAAGGAAAGTCTCCGGCAGCTTTTTCACTTCACCTCCCGGGAAGACTGCGGCGGATTTGCCGTGAACCGTCACACAGGCAAAGCATCCTTCTTTCTTTTGATCAAGCCCCAATAGCTCTGCCACCTCATCATCTCGAAAATCGTAGTGGATGGAGAAAAAAAGATTAAACGCCTTTAAAGCTAAAACAAGGTTTTCAAGTAAATGTCCAGCATCCAGCAGCACATACCTAAAGGCACGCGCTCTGTATTTCCAGGCACTTCGGAAAAATATACCCGTAACAAAAAACCAGGCGGAAGCTTTCTCCACTTCTGATTCCAAGGTTGCCTTTTCCACAGCCTGCCAAGGGTCACCTCGGCGAAGCGGGGTCAACGTGCGCCTGTAGATTCCGTAATGGTACACACCACTTTCCAGCCCTTCCACCGACCGGGCCGCCAAATAAAGCTCTGCCGGATACAGCGCACCTGCGGAGGCGACACTTCGATAATGAAATTCATATCCTCCCGGCAGACGCCTCTTAGCCGTAAGGCTGTAACTCAAAGTAAAGATTTTAGATACAAGCTCGATGTTCAGAATGTTATCCGTACTTGATGGAGATTTTGTTTTGTTGAGCCGCCAGAAATAGGTTTCCGGAAACTGCGATACTTCTGGAAGCGGAATCTGTTCAACACCTTCATAGGTTTTAAATACCGTGGGCTGATTCGGCCAATCCAGATGATGGGCCTTCATGTGATTGCGGTCATAGCTGGTTGCAAAATGATAATCTCTTGCACTGGTAACCATGGTTTTTCCTTTCTAACAACGGAAAATGCCTTAGCTTTTCGGTTTCAATTGACAAAACGATGTTTTTCTTACCGGAAGTGCTCAATATCTGCAATCGAATTTCCCACCCCCAATCTTTTGAAACGCATAATAGGAGGGCGTCGAATGAAATTTTTAGAAGGTAAAATACATTTTACCATCTTTCGATACAGGCACAGTGGGACTCGCCTTGCCAACTCACAGCAAAACAGGGTGAGAAACTTGAGAATAAAATCTCTGCCACTTGCGCTGTTCTATCCGCAGCCTTGATGATGTAAGGCATGCTCGAATTTTATCTTTCTATTTTAATCTGCTATACAAAAAATTAAAACCAACACTGACAAGACCTCCATACAATTTGGCTTTGCTCACAGTGCGGCGACATCCAAAATATTGCAGAAAGGAATCGACGCATGGAAAAGATAAACGGGAACATCTGGGTTGAAACAGAATACTTCGGAGCAAATATCGGCATAGTGAAGACATCTCTTGGATGCGTGTTGATCGATACTCCCATGAATCCCTCAGATCAGGATCATCTTATAAAAGAAGTCAAAAACAACGAGCTGGGAGAGATTACCTGGATTATCACAACAGATCATCATCTGGATCATTTCATGGGCGCTTCTTTTCTTCCCGGCAAACTCATCTCCCACCATGCGGTGCGGGGAAGATTTATGAAGGCTTTCGGGCCCATAGAGAAGATCGTCAAACGAGTCTCCTGGTCTGACCCCAAAGGGGCAAAAAGGCTGAGAGACTTTCAGATAAAGGAACCTTTAATCACATTTGACGGCGGTCTTAGGCTTTTTTTCGATCGCGTTACGATCCATCTTAAACCGTTCACCGGGCATACCCCTCATACGATCTGCGTAAGAATAGAACCGGAAGGGGTTCTGTTTACAGGAGATAACGTGGTAAATTCGATACCACCGTTTTTCCATGATGCCGAAGAACCATTGAAATGGATCGACTCCCTTGAGGCGATGAAGCGGCTTTGCTTCGACATCCTGGTCCCGGGTCATGGCAAGCTGGCGGGCAGAGAGATCATAGATGAAATGATTGTAAAGGTCCAGGCGGTTATTGATGAGGTAAGGGGACAGCTCAATTCAGGCATGAACGAGCAGCAGATGTATGAAAGAATCCGATATCTGACTGATTTTACAGACAAACAAACGGAAAACCCAGCGCTTAAGGAATTCTACCGGCAGCTTGAAAAAAGGGGTGTCGGCAAAATTATCCGTGCATTAAAACAGTGTTAAACTCTCTGATAGCCGAACTTGTCCGGCAGACGGGTTAAATCTCTATCTAACTTATGCCTCAGCGTCAGATTCATCAGTATTTCACAGCCATTCCGTGAATACCTTTCTACAAGGTATTTACATCTTTGGAATCTCTATGATAAAGGGCGTATAATATACGACAGCCTTCGGGGTTGATTTACCCGTATCAATGCCGGGCAATATTTTTATTGCGAAAAACGAAATGGAGGAATTGGAAATGAATTTTATTTTGGTCATCTTGGATTCATTGCGCCAGGACCATGTGGGTGCTTATGGCAACGACTGGATTCAAACTCCATGTCTGGATAGGTTTGCCCAAGAAAGCACCGTGCTTACAAGAGCCTATCCGGAATCCGTTCCCACATTACCCTTTAGAACATCCCTTATTACAGGACGGCGGGTGTTTCCTTTCAAACGATGGAAGCCGCATGTTGCCTCTTATCCTTACCAGGACATTTATCAGACCGGGAAAACCTTAAGTATACCGGGCTGGAGCCCCATTGATCGCGATGATACGACCCTGGCCGAGTTTTTCCACGGACACGGCTTTACCTCCGCCATGGTGACCGACTGCCTGCATCAGATGTACCCTGGTATGAATTACAACCGTGGGTTCCATGCATGGCACTGGGTCAGGGGCCAGGAATGGGATCTGTGCAAGCTGGCATCCTTGAGCAGAAAAGACGCTGATGCAGCGGATTATTTCAGCGACCTGACGAATCTAAAACACCCCAAGGTCTGGGAGATGGAACGAAATTTTGTCAACACGGCTACCCGTGAATATGAAGAGGATTACTTTTCTCCCAAAGTGTTCGCCCAGGCAGGCAGGTGGCTTGAGGAACTTTATAAGATCAAAAACAACTTTTTCCTTTGTGTTGATTCCTTTGACCCCCATGAACCATGGGACACACCCCGGTTTTACCGGGACCTGTATGCGGATAAAACTTACAGGGGCAAGGAAATCTTTATGCCCATCTACACCACGGATTACACAGAATATTTAAACGATGAGGAACTCAAATACATTCGAGCCTGCTATGCCAGCGAGGTGACAATGGTGGACCGATGGTTCGGCATGTTCATGGATAAGGTCAGGCTGCTGGGACTGGATAAGAACTCGCTAATTATTGTGGTTTCGGACCACGGGCATCAGTTGGGAGAAAACGGGTACATGGGCAAGATCGACAGCGGTATGCTGCCCTGCCTGATGGATCTGGTGATGATGATCCGCCATCCAGATGGCACTGGAGCCGGAAAGAGCGTCGATGCTTTCATGCTGAATCATGACATTCTGCCCACGGTCTGTTCCATTATGGGGCTGGACATCCCCGATTATGCCGAAGGGCTTGACATATGGCCTGTTGTAGAAGGCAAGAAAGACAAGATCCGCGATTATGTCACCTCAATCTTCAAACACTACGTTTGGGTACGCACAGAGCAGTACGTGCTGATACGCAAAACCGACAGGAGTGCAGAATACTTATACGATATCATAGAAGATCCCGAGCATGAACGGAACATAGCACCGGATCACCCCAAAAAAGTCGAAGAACTATGGCATCTGGCCCTTGAGGACGCAGGAGGAGACATCCCGGTTCTGGACATTTCCTTTCCCATGCTGGACAGGGAACAGGCCGATCGCAGGTAGGACCTTGGTTTTGGATGGTTGGGTAAATAGGCGGGCTATCTTAAAAATTTAGCGATTTTCAAATCCCATAGAAAAACGCTTGACCATTTACTTATTCGAACCCATCCCTGTCTTCTTTCATCCAAAGTCCTTCGCTCGCTTAACGATCTTCTATCCTGTCCCTTGTACGAGAAGCGCTTGAGGCTGAACTTCTTTCTCCGATCCTTAGCGTTGCGCCTTTCGGGAAAGGTACGCAGCTTTTGATTCATGGTATCGCCTCCTTTGTCTTGTTTGAAATCGTCCCTGTTTGATGCCTCCATCAATTCTCATGCAGGCATATAATAAGAAAAACCGATCCTGGTGATTTTAAAATATACGATTCATGGATCTGTTTTCGGACAACCGGAAAACACAGAATGTCAATTCCGAGGTAAACGGCGCTCTAATACGACAATAGGACGAAGCTGAGATGATAGCACTTCAAGATTACAACCGGGGCGTAATATAGATTTAATTTCTCGGAAATTTCATAACTATATGGTAATCACCGATCCTCTTTTCTTTGTCGTTTGGGGTGTTGAAATTTCGAAAACAAAAATTCTGTTTTTCTATATAGCTGACATATTTCAAAAAATCAAGAGCAGATTATCTTACACCGCCCTTGTTGGGTTTCATCTCAACGGAAGGGATGATGTGGATAAATAAAATATTATTCTCACTGTAGACATCTGAAATATCAAGGTTTATGGTCATGATCTTGTTTTCATAAGTCGTGATGATCGGATCTATGTTCTGTAACTTTACGGAATACTCTATTCCGCTAAGTCCCTTTAGCAAGGGCATTAATATTTCTCCAGCCTGGCCCGATCTGTCAGTATCGACAAATTCTTTTACTTGCGGTGTGATCAAAAGCAACTTTCTTTCCTTGTCGTATCGGAAAGAGGCTTCACAATTACTTGAAACATTGGCCTGGCCAAATTTGAGATTTATCGGCTGTTTTCCGATTTTTGTCGAAAACTCGAGATCTTTTCCCATGATTTTGGCAAAAAACATGGCTTTGTTGGTACCAAACTTAAGACTCTCAACTTTCTGCACCCAAAGTGATCCAGAGAAACCCTTGCCCATTGGTATCTGATAAGGTAGAAGGTCCTCAATGAGGCTGCTTATGGTTTCTGCTGGAACGGCGATTTTGATAGGTTTTGGTTCGTCGCTCTCAGCAGCCGAAGAGAAGAGAAAACAAAACAACCATCCCAACGATACGACAATACCGCTCAGTATCTTCACTGTTCGATATCGGTACATTTAATAAGCCCTCCTAAAACCACTGAAGCCTGTGTTTCAGCAATTCTCGGTAGATCCCGCTGTTGAAAAAACGACTCAAAAGCCGCAGCAGTTTGCAGACACTTAAAAATCATCCGTACAGGCCCTTTTACCATGTGAGCTATGCATCTGCGGGGTTAATATGAAACGGTTTGTAATGAGCTTTCGGCCTTTAGTCGCTCTTTCAGCGAGCATTGCTCTATTACAACGGATACCTTCCGAGCTCATAAGCGGCATCGAACATGGCGACCACGTTTTCAGGTGGAACTTCAGGTTGAATGTTATGTACCGAGCACAAAACATACCCTCCACCAGGGCCCAAGCCCATAACCCGCCGATGCACCTCCTTGCGAACATCTTCAGCACTTCCGTGCGGCAGCACGTGGTGCGTATCGATGGCCCCCCAAAAGGCGAGTCGATCACCGAATTCCTCTTTAAGTTTCCTGGTATCCCCCATGCCGGCTGCGGACACCTGTATGGGATTAAGCGCTTCGACGCCAATTTCAATCAGGTCTTCAATGATCGGGTATATGGCGCCGTCGCAGTGGTAGAACCTTTTTGCCGCTGTTCGGTCTTTAAAGAACTGAAAGGTCTTTTTCTGGCGGGGCTTGATCAACTCACGGTACATTTGAGGCGACACCAGGGTGCGGTCAATCATCCCCAGATCGTCGGAGCTTACCATCACTATATCGATATTATCGCCAACCTCCTCAAGAGCGCGCTCGGCTATTCTCAGCCGAATATCCAGATAATGATCCATCAGCGCACAGGCAAACTTCGGGTTTGCAGCCAGATCCATATAGAAGTTCTCCCAGCCCCGAAGCTCCGCACAACGCAAAAAGAATGCACAGTTGGTTACGAGAACCACCGCATAATCAGTCTCTTCGTGAAGCTGACGTGCCCGTTGCCTGATGCCCCGGTAGCGTCCGGGGTCTTCGGGATCGGGCCAGCGATGACGCTCGATGGCCAAAAGCGTATCTTCTTTTATGGGCGATTCAACGATATCATAATAGAAACCACCCCTGGGTCTTCTGCGCACCAGTCCATATTCGTCTCTGTATCCGTCTTCTCCAACCGGCTCATCCTTCCAGTTGTCTGGTGCTCCAAGATCGATACGTCGAAAGTCTACATGAAATCGCTGTAATACGTCTTCATCCACATGCGCGGTTTGAGACAGTTTCGTGTGTATTCGAATTTCTCTATCCGGCAATCCCAGATGCTTGATGAGGTTTTGGTAAGCCGTTGCCGTAATCCCGTCACCGGCTGCCTGTGCCAGATCAATGGGAACTCGATCAGGCTCTTGAAAATTCAATGCTGCCATTACACGCTGGCGAGGGGTCATCTTAGCTTTCAACTTCTTTACCTCCTTATGCCCGGTCTATAGAGTTCGTAGCCTTGAAAACAGAGAACAAAAAGATGTTACATCCGAGAAATAACCTGTTTAAAAACATCCCGCGTTGCTTCCAGGAACCGATCAATATCGGCATCGCTGTGAACAACTGACAGGTATATTTTTTCAAAGGGGCTTACAAAAAATCCTCTTTTGATCATTTCAATGCCGAATCTGTAAGCCTTTTTCTTATCAGCACGTAGCATGGATTCGTAGTTGAGGATCTGCTCATCTTCTGTAAACAGCACCTGCAACACAGGGCCTTCTCCAGCCACCTTGAGAGAAACGGACATTTCCCTTCCCATCTCCTCGACCTCATGGACTATACGATTTCCCATCTCATAAAGACGTTCGTATGTCCCTTGTTTTTCTAACTCATTCAAAGTTGCAAGCCCCGCAGCCGCAGAGACAGGATAGCCATTGAAAGTTCCGGTCACGACGGCTTTTTTTGGATCTGCAGCATCCAGCCTGGGATTTGCCGTATTCATCACATCGGCTCTTCCGCAGATGGCACCCAGGGGATAACCGCCGCTGAGGGTCTTGCCATATGCAGCAATGTCCGGAACAACGCCGTATCTCTGGGCTGCACCTCCCCATGCCAGCCGAAAACCGGTAACCACCTCGTCAAAGATAAGGATGATGCCGTATCGGGAGGTAATATCTTTCAGCGATTCCAAAAATCCCGGCTCCGGACGAATGCACCGCTGAAGGGGCTCCACCACCACTGCCGCCAGTTCATCCTTGTGGTCGTCAATAATTTCTCCTGCCTTCTGTCTATCGTTAAACGGGCTGACAAGCACATGCTGGGCAACAGAGGCCGGAATACCCGCACTGTCGGGGACCGCTCGAGGATATTCCCCTGTTTTTTGAGGCCTGCAGCTATGCAGGGCATAATCACTTAGTCCATGCCATCCCCCTTCGAATTTGAGAATCTTCTCTCGGCCGGTAAATGCTCGGGCCATTCGAATTGCATAAAGAACGGCATCGGTGCCGGTACAGACGAATCGCACCTTTTCTCCACAGGGTGAGGCTTCAACTACTTTCTGTGCAAGTTGAATTGCCGGTTCATTCAAGTTGTAAAAGGTTGAGCCCTTTTGTATCTGCTGCTGGACGGCTTCGACCACAGCCGGATGGCAGTGGCCTAAAATCAAGGGGCCTGATCCTAAAAGAAAGTCGATATACTCGGTGCCATCCACATCATAGAGTTTGGTTCCTCTGCCATGGGAAAAGACCATAGCGGCTTCCGGCGGCAAATACATAGCTCCAATGGTGCCGCCCACCAGATATTGATCCGCTTTTTCAAGAAGTTTCCTCTGATTCATCCCGATGATCCTTTCAATTGATTAAGACGCTTAGCCTGGTTCTGAGTATCGCACCATATGTCAGTGCCGGGCATAGAATGCGCCTGTTCTTTCGGTTCAAATCCTGGTAAGAATAATGTAATATAACACATTTGGATCATCTCAATAAAAACCGCGGTGATCCAAAGGATTCAAAGAGCGCACTAATTAGCTCAAACAGCCACACACTTGGAAAATGCAATCACTGCAAGCTTACGGCTCGAATCTCACAGAGAACTGCTGAAACCGAACCTATCGAATGTTGTCTCTGGTTTCAAGAAAATAAAAGGAGGCCTTAAATTTCCAACGGTTTAATCAATAATGAAGAGCTTGAAAAATCTTTGTCATGTAAGGGAAAACTTAATTTTAAGATCTAAAATAATTAAAGAGATCCGGAATTTTTTTGCAAGCCGCGATTACCTTGAAGTGGATACCCCTGTTCGCATCCCGGCCCCCGCTCCGGAAGAGCATATCGATGCCCAAAGTTCGGGAAACTGGTTTCTGCAAACTTCCCCGGAACTTTGCATGAAGCGACTGCTGGCAGAAGGTTATCCCAGAATTTATCAAATATGCAAGGTATTTCGTCAAAAGGAACGCGGGAGGCGACATCTTCCCGAGTTTTCCCTGCTTGAGTGGTATGTGCAGGGAGCCAGCTATTTAAACATCATGCAGCAAACCGAAGAGATGATACGGTATGTGGCCCAAACCCTGGGCTGCAGAGATTCCATTCTTTATCAGAATCAAAAGGTTGATCTCAGACCGCCCTGGCTCAAAATATCCTTAAAGGAAGCCTTTGAAACATTTGCATCCGTCAGCATGGAAACCGCATTAAATGAGAATAGGTTTGATGAGATCATGATATTTGATATCGAGCCCAAACTGCCTGAGCAAAAGCCGGTTTTCCTCTATGATTATCCGGCCTGCCGTGCGGCACTTGCCCGATTGAAACCCGAAAATCCAAATCTTGCTGAGCGGTTTGAGCTCTATATCGGTGGCCTTGAGCTTTGCAATGGATTTACCGAGCTTAAAGATCCGGTTGAGCAGCGTGAACGATTTGAAAGGGAATTGCACCATCGGTTAATTTCCGGAAAGCCCGTCTATCCCATGCCGGAAAAGTTCCTGGAGTCATTGAAGGATATGCCTCCTGCTGCAGGAAACGCCATGGGGATCGATCGGCTGGTAATGCTGTTTTCAGATGCAAAGTCCATAGATGAGGTCGTGACTTTTACACCCGAACAATTGTAAGTGGATCTTCGGTTAAAAACCGTCGCCTTGTTTTAAGGCTTGAATTTTACTGAAAATTTGAAACTTAGGGATTTTAACGACCAAAAATCTGCATGCTTGCTAAAATCCACCAAATCTGCAAGTATGAAGGAAGCGGGTACAGAAGACATTTAAGGAGATGTGTGGTTAAGAAAAGCTTCCAGATCCCGCAGGTAACTTATTAAGTCGAAGGAGAGGTTGAAATGCCGGCCAGGGATAAAGACAAAAGAAGAGCGCTTACTGAAGAGGAACTCAACGAAATCAAAAATCGCTTGCTTTTGCGAAAAGAAGAGTTATGGAAGGAAATAATGGAAGATATTGAAGAAGGCGCCGGAGAAGAGCATCAAAATCTCGTTCAGTTGGTCAGAGATCATGGAGATGATGCCTTAGAAGAACTAAGGGAGAGCACGCTTTTTTCTCTAATCGAACTCAAGCACCAAGAATTGCAATCCATCGAGCAAGCCCTTAATCGAATCGAAAAGGGGGCTTATGGCCGATGTCAGAGCTGCGGAGGTTGGATTCAACCGGCTCGACTCCAGGTCATGCCTCATGTCGTGCGCTGCCGAAACTGTCAGGAAAAGCTTGAAAAGACATCGAGCATTTAAAAGGAGGTGTTTTCATGGAAAACAAGAATCGACGTTTGTTGCCCGTGATCCTTGTTTGGATATCGCTGATCTTTCTTTTTTCATGTGCAAAGAAAGATATCAGGCCGGTTGAAGCCGGAAAACCCCGTGTCGTGTCTCCGGAGGCAAAAGAGATTGCTAAACCCGCCGGGCCATCGGCAGAAGAACAAAAAGCGATGGATCTTGAGGCCGAAAAAAAAGAGAAACTAAAATCACTTGCCATGCTAAAAGAAGAAAAAATAGAAGAGAGGCTTTTATCTGAGATTCGCGCTTTTGAATCAAATCCCATTTACTTTGAGTTCGACAAATCCGATTTAACACCAGATGCTCGGGCAACTTTAAGAAAACTGGCAGACTGGCTGCGGGAAAACCCCCGCTTTGACGTGCACATCGAAGGACATTGTGATGAAAGGGGGTCCAGCGGTTATAACTTGGCTCTTGGTGAAAGCAGGGCCCGCGCTGCTCGAAGGTATCTTCAGATGCTGGGAATCGAGGCAAACAGAATATCAATCGTAAGCTACGGAGAAGAGCGGCCGGTAGATTCTGGTCACAGCGAAGAAGCGTGGGCCAAAAACAGAAGAGACGAATTCAAGCTTATAAGGAGATAGATAGTCCACTCCGATCCGTGTTTTTGAACAACTCAGTGCTCAGTGTCGCAATCAATATACACGAATCACTCCTTATCGTAATCGGGGAAGAAGGCGGAGCGCCTGTGCATTTAAAGGACCGACAATAGATTCCTGTCACTCTTTTTCGATGCTGTTCAGCATACGGCGGGCGATTTGATGCTCTGGGTCTATTTCCAGTATTTTTTTCAACTGGCTGCGAGCTTTTGTAAAATAACCTCTGTCTACATATAATATGCTCAAATACAACCGTGCGTCCAAGTGCTTGGGATCAATTTCTATCGCTTCTAAAAACTCAATCTCTGCTGAAGCAAAATCCGCATTCGCCTCATATGCCTGTGCCAGACCGAAATGATTATCAGCACTTTTGGGATTTAACTGAACAGCGGATTTGAAAGCAGATATGGCTTTGGGGATCATGTTCAATTCACCATAGGCCATGCCCAGGTTGAAAAAGAGTTCTGCATTTCGGTTAAGCCCCTCTGAAATGGCCTTTTCATAGTAATAGACTTCCTGTTTTCGATCACCTGTTTGTCCATAGGCATACCCGAGGTGATAGAGAGCAAGCGCATTATCAGGTTGCCTTTCAATTAATTGCTGATGCAAAAGAATGCCGGTTTCATAATCCTTGTTTTTTAGTGCCTCATCTGCCCGCTCATTGCATATTCTTATCTTGGCAGCCGATTTCCGAGGCACAGGTTTTGATATGGTTGAACAGCCGCTTATAGCGTAAAAAATGATCTGCACGATCAACAAGAGTGAAAAATACCGATATAAGCAACATCTGTTATCATGCCCTGACATATGTCTTGCACCTGAGCGATTAAGCGCCATCACATCGACAACTTGTTATCGTTGAGGGGAATCTCTAACAGCCTCCAATTACAACTTCACATTTAAGCTTTTCATAATAGATTAACACAAATACAGGCATATTGACAAAAAGCTGATCTGCATATAGTTTCACCGGTAGCAGCGGAGATCAAACTGACAGGAGGCAGTAAACGGTGGATGATTCCGGCCAGGCCCCATATCTTCCAGCATTTATTGATAAAATGAAAAAAAGAGGGCTTTCGCCAACCGTCATAGATACCTTCGTGTATTATTACAAACTGCTTGTTAAAGGCGAAACCGGTTTGGTTTGCGAGGAAGACGTTACGCCCATTGGGGCTGATGAGTTTCCCGACGTCTCAACTCTAGCCTCCTATGAAAAGGTCGGCAGAACAGCATACGAAAACGCCGTGATGATTGTGCTAAACGGCGGGCTTGGCACCAGCATGGGCCTTAGCGGAGCAAAATCTCTTATTGAGGTGAAAGACGGCCGCTCGTTTCTGGAAATTACCTTGAACCAGGCCGCCAGGCAGGGAATAAAATTATGCTTCATGAACAGCTTCAACACCCATCAGGATACTCTTGAGGCCGTTGACCGGCTTAATTCGGTCGATCCGCCGCTTTACTTTTTGCAAAACAAATTTCCGAAAATACTCCGGGAAGACCTCTCACCGGCCTGCTGGCCCCAAGATCCTCATCTGGAGTGGAATCCACCGGGCCATGGGGATATCTACACCGCGCTTTATTCCTCTGGAACCTTAGAACGACTGCTCGGCCAGGGCATCACTTATGCATTTATTTCAAATTCGGACAACCTGGGAGCCACCCTGGATGACGCACTGCTGGGGTATTTTGTGGAAAACAGATTTCCTTTCATGATGGAAATATCCCAAAGGGGCCCCCTTGATGTTAAAGGCGGACACCTGGTAAGGCTCAACACGGGGCAGTTGATTTTAAGAGAAATCGCCCAGTGCCCTGAAAGGGATCTCGAAACCTTCCAGAATATTCACTATCATTGCTTTTTCAATACAAACAACATCTGGCTTAATCTAGAGGCATTGAAAGAACTTTTACGAAAAGAGGCCATGGTGCGGCTTCCCATGATCCTTAACCCCAAACCCCTTGACCCAAGAGATGCCAGCTCGCCTGCCGTATATCAAATTGAAACCGCCATGGGCTCAGCCATTTCTCTTTTCCAGGGCGCCACGGCGGTAAAAGTTGGAAAAAACCGTTTTTTACCGGTCAAGACCACCGACGATCTTTTGGTGATTCGCTCCGATCGATACCTGCTGACAGAAGATTACCGGCTCGTTCCGAACCCCGAAACTCAAACCGTGAACATTGCGGTTAAGCTTGATCCGAAATTCTTTGGAAAAATCGATCAATTCGACTCAAGATTTCCGGATCGGGTTCCATCGCTCATCGAGTGTGAATCTTTGACCGTTGAGGGAGATGTGCGTTTCGAGGCCAATGTAACAGTAAGGGGGAATGTCAAAATAATAAACCGAAAACCCAAACAGGCCGTGATCAAAGAAGGAACCATCATCGAAAAAGATCTTGTCTTATAGATTCGAAAAACCTTCCCGCTCCTCAATTATTCAAACTGATTATGTCTTTGGGTCCTATGCTTTTCCCTGTACTTCATTCGGAAATGGTAAAATGGCCGGTACGCATGATTTATCAGTAACAGACAACTGTGCCTTTTGGGTCGTTTTAAAAAAACGGGGTTCAGTTCACTTAAGCCCACTATTTTTCCCTGTTCTACTTCAGACGGAATTGGAGTAAAACCCCTAACTTAAAAAGCATCTCATGTTGATATAGCCAACGCCGAAGATAAACACCAAGAAAGCAATCTGTTTCCATTTCCAGTTAATCTCATCAAATCCGGTTGCCAGAATCAAAATAAAGGGAACCTGTATTTGAGGTGAATACAGGAAGGCTTCGTTTGGATTGAAATAAACATAAAACAGGTAAAGAACCACAATCCATGTGACGGATGCTAAAAGGAGCATATCGGTCCTTCGCCTTGCCGCTGTTGTTAGTGAATATGCCACAAGAGCTGTAAAAATAGAAACTATTACTGCTTTGATGGGTGAGTGAAAATATGCCAGGGCGTGTTCGAGCCGAATGGACCGCTCCAGTTCTTGAAGAGGTGAGATGGCACCGAAAATAAAAAAGGAAATGCCCACATTGAACCATTTTACCGGATCGAAATAGTTGGAAAAAGAAGCCCATCTGCTGACAAGCTTTTGGGAATGCTCGATGTAATCGAATCCATAGAGCAGAAAATTCGCTCCTGTAAAAATGAACACGGCCACCAGGGTCGGCGGTAAAGCAAGTTTTAGACCCTGTCGCAAACCATGCTGCAAAAGGCACATGGTGTACAGGGAAAAGAGCAGCAGTCCCAGCGGCGGGTTTAAAAGAGCGCCGAGTCCTGCGGTAATACCGAGAATAACGCTGCGATACGGAGTAATCCTTTCATGAAACCTTACCGTAAGAATAAAATAGGCCCCGATACCCAAATTCGTCAGACTATAGGTCTCCGGGATGGAGAAAAAGACAAGATTGGAAAATAAAACCCCGTAAAAACCGGTAAACAAAAGCGCTGTATGCACATCGGCAAGGGCAGAGTAGAGCAGCACAAACACAAGCGCGATATTTAGCGCCGCAACAGCGGCGATCACCATTTTCACAGCCTGGCGTGTCTTAATATCAAACACCGTTTTTGCAACAGCAACCATGGGATGCACCAATACAGAAAAAAGGGGATGTTTGCGAACTTCTCCCTCCAAAGAAAAATTTTTCATTGTCGAATAGTAAGTGCTGGTATCAGCATAAAAAATCCAATCGTCGAACCAGTATATCCACCGGGTGGTATACCGCTGGTTGAACAGGTAAAACCCGAAAAAGAAAAGGAACAGAAGGGCAAACATCAACAGGCCGAATCGACGGCGACGCAATTCCAAAAACAACCTCACCTTCGTTTAATCTGTTTCATTTTACGAGCAGAATTGTTTTAGTGTAAAAGTTTTGCCATAAAACATTAAAACAGACAACCATAGGAAAAAGTGTTTGGTTACTTAGACGAGGTGGTTTTACGGTAATATTGTCGATACATTTTCTGGGTATCCGGTGTTTTCCATAACCTCTGCCATAGATAAGCGAAAAGCAGCTTAACCACAGTAAAGGCATGACCGAAACCTCTTTCCTTCCATTTGCGGGCCGAGACAACAGCATCTCCGAAAAGATACGTCTGCCGACCCAGTCGATGCAACCGGATTGCAAACTCAACATCCTCCATCAACGCAATGGGAGGAAACAGCCTCGCTTCAAGGACCGGCTTGCGACGAAAAAATTGAACCTGATCCCCGAAGCTGACGCCCATGCAAACCGCCCGGAAGTCGTTGGCAATCTCCAGCAGACGAAAGCTCAACCCGCACTGATCGAATACGCTTCCGACAGCTCCGCCCACGATCATTGGTTGATTGCGGAGCAAATCCAATATTTTCTTGAATGTGGGATACGTTATGCGGGTATCGGCATGAACGATCGCCACCACATCCTTTGTTGCAGCTTTGATGCCTGCATTAATCTGACCTCCACGTCCCGTTCCGGGCTGATGGTTTGTATGGTAATCGATCACTCTCGCTCCACAGCGTTTGGCGATACGATTCGTGCCGTCTGTTGAGCCTCCATCCACAACGATCACTTCGGTTACCGCCGGGTCTTTTAAAACAGAGCGGATGCAGCGGGAGATGAAATCGGACTCGTTTAATGTGGGAATCACCACCGAAACAGCTTGAGGCGGGATGTCACCAGCAGGGGCTTTGGCTCGAGCCTTCGCCAAACGGATTTCGTGGAGCAGTTTTCCATAAAAAGGCCCCCATATAACCGCCTGCAACCATAGAGGAAGAATCCATCTACCGGCTTCTATGGAAGAACCACCCACCGCTGTGAAGTAAACTCCAAAACTAAGACATAGAAGCATCCAGGAAAATGCAGGCCGAAGTGCCAGGAATGGAACGATCCAGGTAAGTTGCCAATAACGAACTTCCGGGAACAGGATGATCCACGCTCCAAGCACAAAAAAACAACCGGACACGGGATCGTTGAGGTGATATAGGTTTTTTTGAGGATGCAGGTGCAAGTAGCCAAATAAAAGAATCGCGCAAAGGCTCAATCCTAAACCAAGGACAGCGGGTGAAAAGCTGCCCAGGGTCTTCAAGCATGATAGATAGACAGGTGAACGGTGGGCATTCTTGTATAACGATCCTTTAAACTGAAAACCCTGCAGTATCGCTTCGGTGGTTCTCAGATCGAAATTCAACCGTGTGAGCTTGCCCTGCAGTTCAGTCAAAAAGGGGCTTTGCCTTTCTTCGACAAGTTTCGGGCGATGTGTTCGTTGTTTTGCTTCGATAAACGATAATATCCGGTTTCCGTGAAACAAGACCAAAGAAAGTGCCAAAACCGGCACCAGGGAAATCCAAACAAACTTCAAATTCTCCCGCCGCACCAGAAAGGGAAGGGTTATGATGGTAACCGGCAAAGACAAGATGGCAATTCCTATGAGCAGAAACATCAGGATCCATTTTTCCCGATGATAACAACAAAGCGCAGCCAACAGAAATGAAATTGAAATTGAATCTGCGTAACCACTGCCCGAAAAACTGCAAAGCACCACCGGATTGAATGCATATAGAATGCTCCATCGCAAATCAAGCCCCCTATCGGACAGCAGAATCAGCACCAGGCATAGTGCCGTTAAGTCGAAAATCATCCCCGGCAACTTAAAAGAAAGGGCAGAAGAAAAGTTCGGATGGGCAAGCAAGGCCAGTCGACATAGAACACCGGATATGAGAATGAAGATGGTGGTATCTTTTTCGGAAAACCGGTGCGGCATTATTAACAACAAAGCAAGGCCCATCTGCCAGATGAGAAAATAGACGAGCATGCTGCCTGCCGGCTCAAGAAAAACAAGACTCTGACCCGCGGCAAAACAAAGAAAAACCGTCAGTGCTGCACCAAGGAAAGAGGAAGACTTAAGAAACGCTAAAGGTTGTGGTTGTCTCTGGCACCCACTCATCCCGGTCATCTCATATAAGGGGGGTGCGCTAGCCGGCAGGCGGCCACACCGGCTGCTCGGATTTTACATGTGGCAGTGCTGGATGGAACGCGCCCTATCGGAAGCTCCTTCGCACAGGTGTTCTTTTAAGAGGGAGGTTTACCGGTTTACCGCCTGATAGTGCGGATTTATAGATTGCCAGGATGATTTCAATGGATTTCCTTGCCTCTTTGCCGTCAACAAGCGGTGTTGTTCCTTTCCTTAAGGCTCGAACGGCATCTTCAAAGTTTTTCTGAAATCCCACATAATCGATAGCCGAGGGATCTGCCGCTCCCGCACCCCGGACACCGGCCTTTGCCCAGAGGGTGTCACGGATTTTCTTATCAGAAGGCCTTTTCTTTCTAAACTCCCACACCGTAAAACCGTTGTCCTTCATAAAGATGGATCCGTCCGAGCCGCATAGATGGACTTCGGCTGCATGTCCGAGGGATGAGTAGCATGACGTGGATCCTTCAATTACTCCCAGAGCCCCGTTCTTGAACCGTAATATGGCAACCGCAACATCCTCCACTTCGATTCGATCATGGATGCTGCGGTCTGCATATGCACATACGCTTGAAACATCTCCGGCAAGAAAATATAAGAGGTCAATGGTATGAATGGACTGATTCATCATGGCGCCGCCCCCGTCCAGTTTCCAGGTTCCCCGCCAGCCTGCGCTGTCATAATATTCCTGGGTTCGATACCACTTTATATAAGCATCCGCCATGGTTATCCTGCCTAAACGCCCGGACTCGACGGCTTTCTTAAATACCATGGTGGCTTCATTAAACCGCCGGGGGAAGATTCCTGCCAGCATCACATTGTTCTTGCTGCATTCGTCGATCATTTTATCGATTCGCCCAAGGGTAACCTCAAGCGGTTTTTCGCATATGATATGTTTACCGGCCTTTGCGGCTTTGAGAACCGGCTCCATATGAGCCCCACTTGGTGTCGCAATGGTGACGATATCGAGCCCCCCATGGGAAAGAAAGGATTGATAATCCGTATAGGCCTCGCAGCCGTATCGTCTGGCGATTCTATCGGCATTTGCTTTGTTGCGGGAAAAAACACATTCAAGCCTTCCACCCCTCATTGCCTCTATCGCCTGGGCGTGAATATCGGCCACCAAACCACAGCCGACGATACCAAACCCATAAACAGGTTTTCTTGCCATATCTCGCTCCTTTCATGTTTCTTACAACATGTCAATTTAGCTGCTTGAAATACTTTTCCACCTCAAGGTCTGTTAATCAACACCTCCATGGGTTTAAAAGGCGAAACCAAAGCTTTTTCTCGGGCTTTTGCCAAAAGGGTGTATTTTGAAACTATGCAGGCACGGGTTTCCGGGGGTAGAAAACCGGTGTCCAGATACTCAAGGAAAGTATCCCGTACCTGACAGAAGTGTTCTTCGTGAGTGGTTCTTAATTCATCCGGAATATGGATCAATAATTTATCGTTTTCTCTTTGAACAGATAATCCGGGGTATTCATCGGCCCATTGGGAAAGACATGTTTTTACGGCCTGCTCGACACGTGAAGGGCTGTCTTTTGGAATAATCAACAGCTCCTTTCTGTATCCGGATTCGGGTCTCTGCCTGATAAGAAGATCAGAGCGACTGCCTTTAATGTAAGAATAATGCATATCTGCACCGCCTTCAGGTACTTCCAGGTTCCACAACACTCGAATGTGCACCGGTACCCCCTTGACACGATAGAAAATATCTCCATTGCAAAAATAATCCAGCGATTCTCCGGTTACATAACCGCTCAGCGAATCCGGGAAAGCATCGAGCCGGGTGATTTTCTTGAACATTTCAAGCGGAACCTCGGTCGGCCAGCGGTGCGCATCGATCAGTTCGATATGGTCTTTGAAATGGACTGCGGTTCCAGGAAACAACATCCAGTGAATCATATCCACAAGATGGGTGGAAACGTCGATGATGCCTTCGCCCTGCACGTGAATATCAAAGAACCAGGCAGGGCGTACAAGTGGTTGTTCATTCACGATTTTATAGAGGTGATGTACGGTTTCTTTATAAACCGACGGGCTGCCGTGCTCATCGATTCGAACTGTTCCAAAAACGTCCTTTTGGGCAATGAATCTTTTCAACAAAACGGCGGTGATTTCAAACCGCTCCGTCATAATATCCAGAGTCAGGGGCCTGTCGTCTGCCATGGCAGCTGTCAGATAGGGAAGTGCGCTTTCGGTTGTAACCCATGGCTTATCTGCCAGAACGCAATACCCCGCACGGTTCAGGGTTTCGATAGATTCCATTCGGGTGTTGTTTTTACCCGCTAAGACTACAATATCTCCCTTCTTTTCATCGATCAGTCTCTGCAGACAATCCCCTCCCGTACGAGTATGAATCTGCCAGCGGGTAGAGTCTTTAGATCTTCGGTTAAACGATTCCACCATCTCTATGAATCGATCAAGATCAGGGCCTGCTTCGGAATAGACGAATATGTCATTCGACAAGCGGGGATGGGATTTGCGAAGGACAAGACCGGCATGGAAATGACCTGGATTTAAAAAAAGCAGGGTATGCATCGGTTTCCTCTCTTGTTTACGTATTTCGGTTACCGGAGGTTTGTATCTCAGACTCCTGAAAATGCCGAAAAACCGCCATCTACAGGCAAAACGATGCCGGTTACAAATCGTGCCAGTTCAGGGGAAGCCAGATATCTTACTGCACCTTTCAGGTCTTCCGGCCGTCCAAATTCTCCCATGGGAGTCTGGGATAAGATTCGCCTTCCCCGTGCGGTCAGGGCTTTGCCATCTTTTTCATAAAGCAGGAAACGGTTTTGCGCGGTTGAGAAAAACCCCGGAGCAATGGCGTTTACCCGAATATTCGACTTAGAAAAATGAACCGCAAGCCAGCGGGTGAAGTTGTCTATGGAGGCCTTGGCTGCTGCATATGCTGGCGCCCTTGTCATCGGCAACTGAGCGCTCATCGAGGAGATGTTGATGATACACCCTATGCCGGCTCTGGCCATGTCTTCTGCAAAAACGAGACAGCTCAGCAGGCTGCCCTTAAAATTAAGATCAAACACGGCATCAAACGCCTCCAGGTCCAAACCGAAAAAACCTTCGGCCAATTCTTTCTCTGTATTTCCTTGCAGCATTTCCACCTGGGTGACCGCCCTGGGATGATTGCCCCCGGCTCCGTTCAACAACAGATAGGTAAGGCCGAACCGTTCGCGAATGATTTCCCTGGCGTTTTCCAGGTCTTCTCTCACCAGAACATCCGCTTGAATCGGCAGGGTGTTCGAATATCCCTTCTGTTGCAGCAGGCGGGCCAAGGATAGCAATTTTGTCTCTGTTCGCCCCAGTAGCGCCACTTTGGCGCCTGCTTCACAAAGTGCTTCGGCCATGGCGGAGCACAGCCCTCCTGCTGCTCCAGTAACCACACAGACCCTGTCTTTTAGTCCTTCGCAGTTTGCCATCTCCATTGCTGTTGTCTGAGCCTCCGGTAGATTGTTATTTACCGACACTACATGGTTCTTTTAAGACAGTTCAGAACCGGTGTAAGATTATCGGGAGATACAACCAGCAGATGATCTTCAATTTTTTGTCCGTTCAGATACTCGTTTAAAAAAAATCCGGTTCCATCCATTTTTAAAATCTTCCCTCCCGCAGCCTCAATGATCACACGGGCGGCTGCAAGGCCCTGATATGTCTCGTTTGCTATAAGCGCAGCATCCGCGCGCCCCATCGCCACATAACAAATATGGGCTGTAGTACATCCCAGATCCCTGATTTTACCAGGAAATTTGCAATGATAATGCTGGTGGAACCGGGAGTAGGTTAACAGAAGGCTCTCATCATCGATGTTTTCCTTCTGTGTAACTCGAATTTTTCTCTCCCCCCTGTATGCGGCGTGATCTGCATGCGCATAAAATAAATCATCGGATGCCGGCATGTAGAAAACCCCAAAAATGGGCCAGAAATTATCTAAAAGAGCAAGTGACATCCCCCAAACGGGTATTCCGGTCTGGAAATTGTCGACCCCGTCTATGGGATCGTGAATCCATAGATAACGGTTATTTTCATGGGAGTATGTTTGTGTTTCCCTGTTATAGTTGAATAATTGATGCTCTGGATAACTTGAAATCAACCGATCCTGAAAATACTTCAACAGGTGAAGCTCGGCTGAAGTGATCAGATCTTCGTCAAACCTTACATCTGTGTCTCCCTTACCATAGAAAACCAAGGCTTCCTTTCCCAGTTGATGAATGATACCTATTGCAAATCGGGTTAGCTCATCTACATCCGGTTTTTCTTTAAAAGGCATTCCTCTCCCCTTTCATATCCACTATAGAGCTTCAGACAACAACAGAGCATAATGAATATCCATGCCCTTCCGTTGCGTATGGATAGGTTGATCAGGCTTAAAAACAATTTTCCCTTGTAAGGCTTGACGGGAATATACAGGATTTTCCATAGCAAATGTTATGTTTTTGAAGAACAAGACAATCTTTCTTTATATGTATCAAAATCAACCCGTAAGGCAAGAGAAAACTTTTTCCAGAACGCTTGTATTCTGTTGTATGCAGAAATCCGGTTATCCGGCCAAATTAAACGAATTTTATGGTTCAACGAGAATTGCTGCGTTCCCTGAATTGAGGAATAATAAGGAGAGAAGAATTGTCGTAACTAAAAATCGCTCATATTCGGATCGATCAGGATCACCGAATGTAGATAGGCTCCTTTCAGACCGATATCTTCAAGAGATACGCTTACCTCGGTTCCGTGCTTAACATTGGGCGGAATGCTCAAAGAAAATTCTCTTTCTCCTCTGATTCTTCCGCTTCCCATGCACAGCCTTTCCATCTGTAAATAACGTTAAAACCGTGGGCCGAGTGACAAGTTGTGTGAATTTAAACCAAACAGCACATGCATTTCCTTGATTATTCCCAACACCCGGCCCCGAAGCCTCGGAAAAAGTAATTATTCTGTCTTGATTTCTATTTTCCTCGGGGCTGCTTTTTCGACCTTTGGCAGCATCAGTTTCAGAACACCGTTGTTCAGCTTCGCATCGATTTTGTTTTGATCAATAATCTCCGAAAGATTAAACTGCCTGTAGTACTTACCCGTTTCGTATTCCACCATGATGTCTTCCTCACCGGGTCTTTCATCAGGCTCGGCATCGGTGCTCAATGTTAAAACGTTTTCCCGCAGATCGATATGTAAATTTTCCGGCTTCACCCCTGGAAGATCCGCCAGAAGCGTGATCTCTTTATCGGTCTCGAAAATATCAACATGCGGGGTAAACACCAAACCTGGCTTTGTCTGCTCTACAGGAGTGCTTGCCTCTTGTTTTCCTCTTACTTTAATTTCTTTGGTACCGGAATTCATCATAACAGCATCCTCCTTTCATGCACCATGACGGTCTATTTTACTGTAATTTGTTTTGGTTTCGCGGCTTCTGCCTTGGGAAGAGTTATCTTCAGAATGCCATTGACCAGGCTGGCGGAAACCCTGCTGGGATCGATTTCACCTGGCAATCCTATCACCCTTGAAAACCTGCCGGCTTCTCTCTCTCGTCTGTGATACTTGACGTTTTCTTCTTCACCTTCAATCTTGCGCTCTCCTGATATGGAAATACTGTTGCCGGTGGCCTGAATATCAAGATCTTCCGAACGAACCCCGGGCAATTCAGCGCGGACATAATAATTGTCCCTGTCTTCAGTCAAATTTGTCAATGGAAACACCCCCGCCCTTGTTCTCATAAAAAAAGAAGAACCTGTCAGGTCATCAAAAATACGCTCCATCTGCCGTCTCATACGATCCAACTCGTCAAAAGAACTTCTCAGGCTCAAGGTGGGAAAATCAAACAATCTTCTGTAAAACATGGCTTTTACCTCCTCTGCTGTGGATTATAAACAAACATCATTAAAGAGTTTTTTACAAAAATGATAAAAACAAATCTTATCATGTCAAGATTTTGAAACGAAAAAAATATTGCATTACGAAAGAAACCTTTTATAATTAATAATGAAAATATTTTGATCCTCAAAGGGGAATATGAGAAAATACTGACCTTTACCCCGTAGTTGCATAAAACACATGGCAAAATGCCGCTGGCAAACGATCAAACCCAGCTTACAGGTTTCAGACAAAAGTTGTTATTCAACAACGGGGTTTGGCGAAGACTTCGGCTTAATTGTCAGTACATACAAAGGGCTCAAGGATTCGAGGGTTCAAGAAAATAATTGTGAACCTTCTTCACTTGATCCCTTGAATCACCGGCCTCTTGGCCCCTAAAGCCACCGGCTTTAAGCTGGTACGTAAGTTATTTATCCGGGAGATGAAACATGGAACACAACAAACCCTTTGGTGAAGATAGGTTTCGATCGCTGCCCCAGGCAACCACATCCGATCTGCGAGACAGACAATCGGTCCGGGCAACCTTTAAGCTGACCGAGGTTTGTATAGATGCCATAAGCATAGTGGCTGCACATCTTGGAATCAAACAGAAAAGCCTGTTTGATCACCTGTTGGAGGACAGTTCCGCACTGAATCTAATCGCCCGCGAAATCAAGAATATCGATCTTAACAAGCGCAGTCGCATCCAAAAAACTTATGTTATCAGTCGAAAAACCTTACGTTTGCTTGAGGAAGTGTCCAAAATCTACAATGCTCCAAGAGACGCGCTTGTAGAGCTCTCGGTGCTTCGACTATTGCCTGTGATCGAAAAAGAACGTGAAAAACATGAAAAACGCAAAGAGCTCCTGGTCGAATTGACAAAACACTATAAGGCTGGAGAAAAAATACTCGCCAAGACAAGGGAATCTCTTGGAGCAGAGGATCCTGTTTTTACAAAACTTCAGCATGCAATGGCGGTTTATGAAAGCGCATATTCGACCATTAAGTCCTACATCGAAAAAGGCAAACTCATCGAGGAATTTGTGCCCGGATCAATGAAGAGATTCTCTGAACTCACAAAGGAAAATTAAGCTACGTATAAGCGTAAAGCTAGCAAGCTTCAGGGATCAGGGGAGGAGGATTCATGTGAAACAGATCAGCGTCCGCACAACTCGTGCCCCCCTGAATCTTTGAACCATAAGTTTCCTGCATTTAATTTCAACTTATGCTTGAAATGCCTCAATAAGCATAGCATAGTTAAAGCAACCCTAGACGAACTGAAGTTTTTTTAAACTCACCAGCCTATACTTCTCCGGAGACTATCGGTATTATACGGTTTGTGTGTTTTGATCGGTTAGCAAGGCATTGACCCAAAAATGAACGACCCGGCATTTATTGTACAACAACCTGCACCTGGAGCCCATCTTTTGAAATTTTGCGGAGATACCCTGAGGTTTTCCCTGAGCGTTTCGGTTCCAAGAAAAGGAAGGGCATGGCTTCGCACCAATCTCGGTCATGTTGAAATTACGAGACGCGAAATCATACGAGAAGTCGAAAGCGACGAAACCCCCCTGGGCCGGGACTGGTTCGATATCCCCATGAACCGAATCGACGATCGACAGTTTCAGGTAACGCTTCCGCTTTATCAAATCGGTCATTTCGAGGCGAAATGTTTTTTTCTGGAAAAAGAGGCAGCAAACCCTATATGGCCGCAAGGTCCCAATTGCGCCATCAATGTAGAACCTGCCGATACTTGCTGTGCCAACATCATATACAACGCCTTTGTCCGACAGTTTGGCCCCAACAAAAGCGGGAATGAAAGATTAACGGCCCAGGAAGCTGAACTAATCAAACACCTGGATCAACGCGGGTATGCTGTGATCCCTGCATCTGGAAAATTTCGAGACCTGATCAAGGAACTGGACTTCATTATCGGAGAACTTGGTTGCAGGGTTATACAGTTGTTGCCGATTCATCCCACCCCAACCACTTACGGTCGAATGGGGCGATTTGGAAGCCCGTTTGCCTCTCTGAGTTTCAAGACCGTCGATCCTGCTTTGGCCGAGTTTGATCCAAGGGCAACCCCTCTTGAACAATTCATTGAGCTTGTGGATGCCGTTCATTCCAGGCAGGCAAAGGTCATTCTGGATATTGCCATCAACCACACCGGCTGGGCCGCCAGGCTTCACGACACCCACCCTCAGTGGCTGCTTCGAGATCCGGAGGGAAAAATCGAAGTCCCGGAAGCCTGGGGGGTTCGGTGGGAAGATCTAACAAGACTGGACTATTCGCATAAGTCTTTGTGGCAATTTATGGCCGAGATCTTTCTCACATGGTGCCGACGTGGTGTAGACGGGTTCAGGTGCGATGCAGGGTATATGGTCCCTGTGTCAACCTGGAGATATATTGTTGCCACCGTGAGAGAGCAGTACCCGGAGACGCTTTTTTTTCTTGAAGGGCTGGGAGGAAAGATTTCGGTTACCCGGGATATTCTTAACATATCCAATTTTAATTGGGCATACTCCGAGCTGTTTCAAAACTACGATCGCCGTCAGATCGAATCTTATCTGCCCGGTGTTTTTGACATCTCCGGCACCGAGGGGATCATGGTACATTTTGCTGAAACTCACGACAACCCCCGGCTTGCTTCAAGATCTCGGGCATATGCGAAAATGCGCACAGCACTCTGTGCACTTTGCTCCCATAATGGGGCGTTTGGTTTCGCCAACGGGGTTGAATGGTTTGCAACCGAGAAAATCGATGTGCATAACTCGCCTTCTCTGAACTGGGGGGCGACTCCAAACCAGGTGAAAGAAATCGGCCGATTGACTCGGTTGCTAAAAGTTCATCCGGCTTTCTTTGACAACACTGAAATGAAGCTCATCCAAAAGGGCGGTTTGAACACAGTGGTGTTGCTAAGACATCATCTCCCCTCTGGCAAGCGGCTTCTTGTCATTGCAAACCTTGATGATACCCAACCAGCCGAAGCGCTCTGGGACAGGAGGCAATCGGGGATAGACAGTGCGGATTTCATTGATCTTCTTACCGATAAACCGGTTACCGTTCAGGCCTTCGACACCATGTGCCGTATCAATTTAGGTCCGGCCCAGGTGATGTGCCTTTCACCGAATATGGAAGATATTGATATTCTTGGCGGCAGCAGACAACATAAGTTCAAGATTCCGGAACGAATCTTAAAACAGCGCTATCGCATGAAGGCATTGGAAGTATTTCAATATTACATGGGGATGAGGGATTTATCCAAGTTTGATCCGAATCACGCCGCCTGCCAGCTGCGTCAGGACCCTTTAGAGTACTGCCGGGCTCTTAATCCTGTAAGCAGGGAGTCCCGGGTGATTTGCTGGAGATGGCCGCAGGACAGGCGGCGGACCGTTATGATACCGCCGGATCATTTTCTTCTCATTTTAGCTGAAGCTCCGTTTCGAGCAGACATTGTTGAAGACAATCGAACCGTAGCCCATGAGGAAAGCTTACCCTTACAGGATGAAAGGCACTTCGTTCTCATCCCGCCGCAGCCACAGCCCAGGGCTTTTCGCTCCCTGGCACTGAAGCTTTCAGTATATGAGGCCCAGGGAAACACGCATGCAGAATGTCCTGTTCTTTACCTTCCCTATGCCGAATCCGTTAGAGTAAAAAAAACCTACAGGCGCCGGGAAATACTTGAGCAACCCCTGCTTTTTTTGGCCACAAATGGTTGCGGTGCCATGCTTCGGACGCCTGTTTTGTGGGCAGAGCTCAACAGCCGTTACGATGCGCTGCTAGCGGCAAACCCGCTCCCGGATGTCCCGACAGATCGATGGATCATGTTTACCAGATGTCGCGCATGGGTCGTCTTTCAGGGATACTCACAGGCAATAAACAAGAATTGCCTCGAGCTGTTTTATACAGAAAATGACTCCAGGGGGTTTTGGCAATTTCATGTCCCCACAGGCCAGGGAGAACATGTTATTATTACCGTCGGCCTTGAGATGGTTAAAGGAGTAAATGCGATCGGCATGGCCTTTTACCGGCATCCTGCAAAAGGGATGGATGACAGACTGGCGGACGATAAAACCGTCAATTTGATTCTTCGTCCCGATATTGAAAGCCGCAATTTCCATGGCAACACAAAAGCTTATACCGGCCCGGAACATCAGTATCCAAAATCCGTAAAACCCCTTCACGATGGATTCGTGTTTGCACCCGAAGCGAAGCACTGTCTGCAGCTAAATGTATCTCAGGGGCAATTTGTTTTCGAGCCTGAATGGCATTACATGGTACACCACCCCCTGGATGCAGAACGGGGGTTCGACCCTGCCTCTGATTTGTTCAGTCCGGGATATTTTTCAATCCCTCTAAAAGGCGGCCAGATTTCTGAGCTGACAGCACGGGTATCGCCTGAGCCTGTGGATACAAAAGTTTCTTTATGTTTAAAGAAACAAATCGTTCATGCAAAAGAAACGGGGAACAACAAGCCGGAAAACATGTTAAGCCTGGCAATGAGCCATTTTGTTGTGAACAGGGGAAACCTTAAAACCGTGATTGCCGGGTATCCATGGTTTCTGGACTGGGGCAGAGATGCAATGATTGCAGTAAGGGGGATGATTGCAGACGGCCGCACAGAGGATGCACGGAAAATCCTAAAACAGTTCGGCCAATTTGAACACCGCGGAACCTTGCCCAATATGATCCGTGGCGAAGATGCCGGCAACCGGGACACATCTGATGCACCGCTTTGGTTTTTCGTTGCCATAAAGGATATTGTGGACCAGGAGGGAGCCGAAGATTGTCTTAAAGAGACATGCGGTAGAAGAACCATTCGAGAGATCCTTGTCTCTATCGGTCGATCCTTGATTTCAGGTACTCCCAACGGAATTCGAATGGACCCTGAAACGACATTGCTCTTCAGCCCGGCTCATTTCACCTGGATGGATACAAATCATCCAGCGGGAACCCCGCGGCAAGGATATCCCATTGAGATTCAGGCGCTGTGGTACGCAGCGGTGTCTTTCCTGGCGCGGATCGATACAAGTGAAAATTGGAGAAAAATGGCCGAACAGATCCGAGTCTCCATCCTGGAGTACTTCTACCTTAAGGAAGATGCTTATCTTTCAGATTGTCTTCATGCCCCCCCCGGACAATCGGCCAAGTCTGCCGAAAAAGACGATGCATTGAGACCGAACCAGTTGTTTGCCATAACTCTTGGTGCAATAAAGGACCAGGTTGTCCGTCAGAACGTCGTTACCGCATGTGAAGAACTTTTGGTACCCGGTGCCATCCGCAGCCTTGCAGATCGTCCGGTCCGCCGTCCGCTGCCTGTCATACACAAGGCACGACTGCTTAATGATCCCCACCACCCTTACCAAGGGAAATATGTGGGCGATGAAGACACTCAAAGAAAACCGGCCTATCACAATGGAACCGCCTGGACGTGGGTACTTCCAAGCTTCTGCGAGGCATGGGTGGTAACTTACGGACCAAGTGCAAAGCCTACTGCTTTTGCATGGCTTGCAAGCTGTGCCAGGCTGCTTGAAACCGGCTGCATCGGAAACCTCCCGGAAATTGTGGATGGAGATTCTCCCCATCCCCAGCGGGGATGTGATGCCCAGGCATGGTCGATCAGTGAAGCGTTGAGGGTCTGGAAACTGCTTTCCGAATAAATTCTCAAGTTTCGCACCCTATTTTACCGTAAAATTGCTAATGGATGTTAAGTCGAATAAACCCCGTAGTTGTATTAATCACATAGTAGAATTGCCATTTTGCCCTATCTATAAGTATCTAACGGCTGCACCGCTTTGAGCGGTTTTATAAAACAACGGGGTAAAATTTTTGAAGGCAAAATAATTACATCGAAGCTCTTAGGAGGCAGCCATTACGAAACATCGGGTCCATGCACAAGGAAAAGGCCACTAAACAGCGGAAGATCCTGTTACTTCTGGTTTAGGTGCTTTGTTGACTCCCATTGTGCCGTTATCGAAGGGTGATAAAATGTATTTTGCCTTCAAAAATTTTATTCGACCCCATCATATAAGGCATTTCAAAGGATTAGTGGTGCGAAACTTGAGTAAATTGTTGTACCCCCATGCGGTTTGCCCTTGATTTAATCCGGGCTGTTAGTTTATTTTCGATCGAAAGATCAAATCTGTACATGGGAAGTGAAAACAGCATGAATCATCTGAAAACATTCCAGGTTCTTCCGGCAATTCCGGAAGCATTGTCTTTTTTGGAAACACTTTCCCGAAATCTTTGGTGGAGCTGGCAGCATGATGCCATAGAGCTGTTTCGCCGGATGGACCCGAGGCTTTGGGCTCGGGCTGAAAGAAATCCCATTGCCTTTTTGTCCATGGTGCCCCAGAGGCGATATGAAGAGCTGGCTGAAGACAAAAGCTTTCAAGCCCACTTGGAGCGAGTAAAGAAACGTTTCGAATCCATTCGATGCAAGCCTTCTGATGAATTTGAATTTCCATATGCACAGATTCAGGGAGAGGTGGCATATTTTTCCATGGAGTTCGGCGTTCATGAAAGTCTGCCCCTTTTCGCCGGGGGGCTTGGAGTGCTGGCCGGAGATCATCTAAAGGCCGCATCCGATATGGTACTTCCTGTCATCGGAATCGGACTGCTTTATCGTCAGGGGTATTTCTTTCAGTTTTTAAGTCAGGACGGGATGCAACAGGAAGCATATCCGGAATGTGATTTTTTTCATCTGCCTATCGAGCGGGTGGCTGAAGCTGCAGGCAAAGACCTGTGCGTTTCGGTGACGGGCCCGGATGGGGAAATCCGTGCATGTGTCTGGAAGACTCAAATCGGATGTGTTCCATTGTATTTGCTTGACGCAAACCTCCCTGACAACCCGCCCCACATCAGAGATGTCACCGCCATGCTATATGAAGAAGATCAAAAAATCCGGCTCTCTCAGGAGTTGCTGCTGGGTGTGGGGGGCATGCGCGCGCTTGCAGCAATGGATATCTATCCCAGTGTCATTCATCTCAACGAAGGCCATTGCAGCTTTGCCTGCATTGAGCGTTTGGCCCAGATCATGGCCCGTCATTCGGTTACACTGAAAGAAGCCCTTCAGATAGGACCCCGATCTACTGTATTCACGACACATACGCCAGTGGCCGTCGGTCATGACGAATTCCCTGCAGAGCTTGTAAAACCGTGCCTTGTTCCATTTGAAAAAACCTTCGGCATCCCGGTGGACGAAATCCTGTCCTAGGGACGAGTCGGCGGCTCGGATTCCCATGCACCGTTTTCCATGTTTGTGCTGGGCGTTCGATTCGCTCAGTACCTGAATGGTGTAAGCGAACTTCACGGAAGGGTGGCTCGTCGGATGTGGTCTCATGCCTGGCCTAAACGATCTGAAGATGAAATTCCGATCACCCATGTGACAAACGGTGTCCATGTGCCTACATGGATCTCATACGAATTTGCGCTGCTATTTGAAAGATACCTCGGGCCGGATTGGTCAATAAGTCCTTGGAAGAAGGATATTTCAAAAAGAATAGAGGAAATATATAATGAAGAACTGTGGCGTGCTCATGAAATGAATCGATCGCGGTTGATTCGAACCTGCCGGGAGTTGATGAAACAACAATACCAGAGAAGAAACGCACCCAAGGCCGTGATGGATGAAGTGGAAGCGGTACTTGACCAGGATATTTTGACGATCGGGTTTGCGCGTCGATTTGCGTCTTACAAGCGGGCATATTTGTTATTAATGGACCCGGAACGGCTGGAAGCTATCATTACATCGAAAACTCACCCGGTACAGTTTATCTTCTCGGGAAAGGCACATCCCAAAGACCGGGAAGGGAAGGATTTGATCCGGCAGTTGATCCTGTTTTCACAGAAAAAAGGTGTCCGCCATCGATTCATTTTTTTGGAAAATTACGACCCTCACATTGCACGGCACCTGATTCAGGGTGCCGATGTATGGCTTAATACCCCCAGGCGACCCTACGAAGCGTGCGGAACATCGGGAATGAAGGCCGCCTTAAACGGGGTGCTCAATATCAGCACACTTGATGGATGGTGGGCTGAAGGATATTCGGAAAGTACCGGATGGTGTATCGGCAATGGTGAGGAGTATTCAGACCACAAATACCAAGACGCTGTAGAAAGTCAGGCATTATACAATATCCTGGAAAACGACGTTATCCCTCTTTTCTACGAAAGAAAAAACGGTGATTTGCCCCTCCAATGGATTAAGATGATGAAGGCCGCTATGAAGATGGCGATGTTGCGATTCAGCAGCCACAAGATGGTTGAAAATTACGGCAAAAGGTTTTATCTGCCCGCTGCAAGCCGTATGCGCGGTCTTGTTGAAAACGAAGCTGCCGAGGCAAAGCGGCTCAGCAGGCAGCTGGATAGGCTTAAAGCTCACTGGGATAATATTCAAATAAAATCCCCTGTTATGAATTCAAAGGACCCGCTTCATACCGGTGCCACGGTTCATGTAACGGCTGAAGTTCACCTCGGGCAATTAATGCCTCATGAGGTTTCGGTGGATATCTACTACGGCCCGTTGAAGACCGTGGAAACTCTGCAAACCAGCAATACCGAAAAAATGACCGTAAAAGAAGATCGGGGCAATGGGAACTATGTATACGGCTGCGATTTGACCCTGAACAGAACGGGCCGATACGGTTTTACATGCCGGGTTACGCCCCAGGGAGATGACTGGGTTAAATTTACGCCTGGTTTGGTTACATGGGCGATTCCCTGAGGGAAAATGCCGGCGGCTTAAAGGGGGCAGTTATATTGAAAGTAACGCGGCAATCAAAGAATCCAAGAATTCTCATCGTCACTCCCGAGGTCACCTATCTTCCAGAGGGAATGGGGAATATGGCCAACTATTTTACAGCCAAGGCCGGAGGGCTGGCGGACGTGTCAGCTGCGCTTATCAATGCCCTTTTTGAGCAGGGGGCGGATGTACACGTGGCAATGCCCGATTATCGCAGATTGTTCAATGTGCATATTGCCTCTGTTTTAGGTAAAGAGCTTGAAACCATTCAAAGCAAGATGCCGGAAGACCGAGTACATCTGGCGGAAGACAGGGCGTTTTTTTATCTTCCTCAGGTCTATAGCGGAGTTGGGTGGGAAAACGTGAAAATCTCTCTTTCCTTTCAGCGTGAGGTCATCAATAACATTATTCCGCGGGTTCGTCCCGACTTGATACATTGCAACGACTGGATGACAGGGCTGCTGCCCGCCGTTGCGAGGCGTATGGGTATTCCAGCGCTTTTTACGGTTCACAACATTCACACGATGAAAGTTACGCTTGCCCAGATTGAAGATCGGGGTATCGATGCGGCCTATTTCTGGCATCACCTGTACTATGAACACATGGCATGGGATTATGAAGAAGCGCGAGAGAGCAATCCCGTGGACTTCCTGGCAAGCGGAATTTTTGCCGCTCATTTTGTCAACACCGTAAGCCCCGCATTTCTAAAAGAAATTGTAGAGGGCAGGCATGAATTCATAGAACCGCACATTCGAAGAGAATTGATAAACAAATGGAACGCTCATTGCGCGTTCGGCATCTTAAACGCCCCTGATCCTTCCTTTAACCCAGCCACCGACAGGGCGCTTATCAAAACATATGATCCGAAGACTCATGTAAGAGGGAAACAGGCAAACAAGATCTTGCTTCAAAAAAACCTGGGTCTTATTGAAGATGAACAGGCGCCCGTATTTTTTTGGCCCTCCCGTCTGGACCGGATTCAGAAGGGTTGCCAGTTGCTGGCAGAGATTCTGTACACGGTAGTTTCCCGTTACTGGAATCGGCATCTTCAGATTGTTTTCGTTGCAAGCGGTGAGTTTCGAAGGCATTTTAGAGATATCGTCGCCTTTCACCATATAGAAAACCGGGTGGCCATCTGTAACTTCGACGAGCGCCTGGCACGGCAGGCTTATGCAGCTTCGGATTTTATACTCATGCCGTCGCGTTTCGAACCCTGCGGTCTTCCCCAAATGATCGGCCCAATATACGGGTCCCTTCCGGTAGCCCACGATACCGGCGGCATCCACGATACCGTCACCCATATGGACCTCGAACATAACCGTGGCAATGGGTTTCTGTTTGAAGTTTTCGACTCAAATGGCCTTCTCTGGGCAATGGATCAGGCCATGAAGTTCCATTCGCTTCCCCGGGAAGTTAGAAGCGTGCATGTTGAACGCATCATGACAGAAAGCATACAGAGGTTTAACCACACGGCTACCGCAAAACAATACATCTATCTTTATGAAAAGATGTTAAAAAGACCTCTTATAGTAGAACCCATGTACCAATAGACATGAAAGAAAAACTGAAACGCCTGCTCGAAAAAGATCCTCTTTTAAAGCCGTATGAAAAAATCTTGGCCCGCCGTATCGAAAAGATCCAAAATATGGAAAATCGGTTGACACAGAGAAAAATGAGTTTGGCCGACTTTGCTTCCGGCCATGAGTATTTCGGGATTCATTTCCGCGACAACCACTGGATCATACGGGAATGGGCCCCCAATGCAACTGCCATCTATCTGTTAGGAGAATTCACCGGTTGGCGGGAAACCCCCTCTTTTTCGTTGAATCGGCTGGATAATGAGGGTGTCTGGGAAATCAGGCTGCCGGCAGACACACTGTCCCATGGACAGCTGTATCGTTTGCGAATTCACTGGCCCGGTGGAAGCGGAGATCGTATCCCCGCCTATACCCGGCGTGTATTGCAGGATCCAGACACCCTGATTTTCAATGCCCAGGTTTGGTTCCCGCCAAAACCATACCAGTGGAAGTATCCCGATTTTATTGGTTCCCAGGATCCTCCGTTGATCTATGAAGCCCATGTAGGAATGGCACAGGAAGAAGAAAAAATCGGCACATACGACGAATTCACCGAAAATATCCTGCCCCGTATCATAAAAGCCGGTTACAACACGCTGCAGCTTATGGCCGTCCAGGAGCATCCCTATTACGGATCTTTCGGCTACCATGTCTCCAGTTTTTTCGCCGCCACCTCCCGCTTCGGAACCCCTTGTGCCCTCAAGCGTCTGATCGATACGGCCCATGGTTACGGACTTCGGGTTATCATGGATATCGTTCACTCCCATGCGGTGTCCAACGAAGTCGAGGGGCTAAGCCGTTTTGATGGAACGCCTTACCAATATTTTCACGATGGCCCAAGAGGACGACATGATGCCTGGGATTCGAGGTGTTTTGATTATGGAAAATACCAGGTGCTGCATTTTCTTCTTTCAAACTGCCGATTCTGGCTAGATGAATACCGTGTGGATGGATTTCGATTCGACGGCATCACCAGCATGCTTTATTTGCATCATGGCCTGGGAAAGGCCTTTACTTCTTACGAGCACTATTTCGATGAAAGCGTGGATGAAGACGCCCTTACCTATTTGGCCCTGGCCAACAAGGTGATCCACCAGGTACGTCCGCATGCCGTCACGGTTGCCGAGGATGTCAGCGGCATGCCGGGGCTTGCGGTACCTTTATCAGAGGGCGGTATCGGGTTCGATTATCGCTTTGCCATGGGGGTGCCGGATTATTGGATTCGCCTAACTAAGGAGATACGGGATGAAGATTGGCCCATGGGGGATTTGTACTGTGAATTGACCAATCGGAGGCAGGATGAAAAAACCATCAGCTACGCAGAGTCCCATGACCAGGCGCTGGTGGGAGATCAAACACTTATATTCCGTCTGATTGGATCGGCAATGTACGAGCATATGCAAATAGATGACAACCATCCGGCGGTTGACAGAGGTCTTGCCCTGATAAAGATGATTCGCCTCATAACACTTGCAACCGCCGGAGACGGGTATCTGAACTTCATGGGAAATGAATTCGGCCATCCGGAATGGATAGATTTTCCCAGTCAAGCAAACCAGTGGTCATATAAATATGCTAGAAGACAATGGCATCTGGTTGACGATCCCTCTTTTAAATACCATCTTTTGGCTAAATTTGATCACGATATGATCTCACTGGCAAAAACCTACCGCCTTCTTGCCGGTACCGGACCCAGGTTGCTTTGCGAACATTCGGGCGATAAAGTGATCGCTTTTGAAAGGGCAGGGCTTGTGTTTGCATTCAATTTTCACCCCAGTCGATCGCATGTAGGATACCGCTTTCAAACCATACCGGGTAAATACCGAATGATCCTGAACAGCGACGCACCGGAATACGGAGGCCATGGACGGCTTGACCCGGAGCAGTGTCATTTCACGATTGCAGAAAAGGAAAACAGCCGCACCCGGCACATGTTAAGCCTTTATCTTCCCACCAGAACGGTTGTTGTGCTTGAACCCGCTAGTCTTCCATCCCGAAAAAATTAACCAAAATGGTTTTCAACCACCTCTGAAGCACAGCAAAGGAATAATGCCGGCGTGCGATTTCATAATTGTAGTCAACCATTTTCTTCATTCTTTCGGGGTTCTCCAAAATTTCCCTTACCTTGCTGACAGTTCTACGGGAAAGAAAGCCGTCCATGACTACCAGGTCAAAGCCACGGGGTTCGATGTCTCTCACGAAAATGGAGTACCGATTGATCAAGATGGGCTTTTTAAAATAGATCGCTTCCAGAAAGGCGTTGCCGAACCCCTCATACAGGCTGGGATAGGTGATGAAATCGGCGTGCGGATAGACATCCCAAAGCGAGAAGTGATCCTTTTGGATACCGTTGTTGTTATCTCCCAGGGGATCTGCCATCCTGGCGTTGAACAGCCGAAGATCCACCCCATGGCCTTTTGCTTCTTCTTTCAGCCACTCGGCATATTCGAATCCTTCATCTCCCGCCTCGTGGGAGACCACCAGTTTATATCTGGGATCTTTTAATTCTTTTACCAGTTCTACGGCATGTTCAATCCCCTTGCGTTGTACTATGCGGGTTGGCTGCAGAATCATTATATCTTCCGATTTCAAGCCGATGGATAAGCGAAATGCTTCTGTTCGGCCTATTTTTACCCTCGGTGGATTCTCGAAGTCCAACACGTTTGGAATAATCAACGAAGAGATGCCGGTACGAAGAGCAAGCTCCTCCTGTGCGACGGAATTGATGACCACATGTTCGATGTTATGAAGATTGGGGGGAAATGACATGCGGATGTAATCGCCTGCTGCGGTCAGGGTGTAGCGAACCCTCTCCCAGTGAAAATCGTGGTGATGCGCGATGGTAGGGATCAACGTCTCTGCGATGGTTTCCGTCAATGCCAGCCCTAAAGGAAGGTTCATGGGGATGCTTAGCGAATTTTCCACTATCAAAATATCTATTTTGAATTTCCTGATAAACGTCCGTAGGTGTTTTTTCAGGTGGTTTTTTAGATTTTCTATCTCCTTCGTGACTTCTGCGGTTCTTTGTTTCTTTCCGAAAATTTTGGAATTAATCCATTCGATTTTCTCGTGCCGGAAATGTGCTTCGGGTACAAGAAAACTTCTTTCCGGTGCGCGATCCAGCTCACCGGCAAACCAGAAACAGGTATGCCCGTTTCGTATCAATACTTCCCGCCATTTGCTTGCCTCAAGAGAAACGCCGTCGGTGCCCGCAAATCGTGTCGAAACAAAACCGATATGTTTTCCCATAGAAAAACTTACCCCTCCTCAGCAAACGGAATGATTCTATAATCAGCCAGCAGTGTTCACCGAAACGCTTATCATTGCACATGTTCTTTACGAATTTTCTTGCCTCTCCCCGGAGACCTGAAACCGTTTCATAAACCTTCTATCGATATAATCTTTTAAAAGATAGGCAACTTTGCCCTTCCAGATCCAATTTTTCTTATAAAATATTCCGCTACCGTCTCCAAGATTGAATATCAAAAGATAACTTCTCTGAGGCCTAAAAGGCTTCATTCTCCTCCCACCATTTACGGCCTCCATAAGGTTATGAAAAAGAATCGGGTTTTGCCGAACCGGATACACACCTACCTTGTTAAGCGGTTTTGGTTGAAAGCATATACAATCCCCGCCGCCAAAGATCTCTGGATGCTCTACGCTTTGAAGATATTCATTAACTAACATCCCGCCGTGCTCGTCGCTTGGCAGCCCGGATTGCCTGCAAACAGAAGAGGGCTTTATGCCCCATGCCAGCAATGCAAAATCATAGGGAAACTTTCGACCATCATCAAGCACGGCATTATTGTTCTCAAATCGTTGCACATCGGCGCCTTCAACCATACGAATGCCGCGATAGGACAATCCCTTAGCGGCAAGTTTACGAACTTTTTCAGGGAATGAGCTCATCAACTTTCGCCCTGCCAGGAAAGTGACGGTGGCCGCAGACGACCAGTCCTTGACCAGACGCCACACATTGCCCGTTAGTTCAAGACCTGCCGGCCCCCCTCCGACAATCACCAGGCGAATTGCTCCATGTCGCAAACGATCAATGATCTCCTGTCGGGCTCTGAAAAGGTTTTCGATCGGCTTTACCGGATATATGTGCGGTTCCGAGTCAGGAATGCCCGCTTTGGGGACATAACTTCCTGTGTTTACAGACAGCACATCGTATTTGATTTTTCCTCCAGTTTCAAAATCAACACACCGTTTGTTCGTATCGATTCGAACAGCCCTGTTCTCAACGAATGCACCACCCCGATCCTCGATCATCTTTTGTATGTTAAATCGTATGTCTTGGGGCCGGTAAATCCCTGAAAGCAATCCGGAGCCCATCCCCGAATAATAGTGATACCGGCAAGGGGCGATGAGGGTTACCTGATGCCCGTCGTTTACAAATTTATCTACATGCCTTAACACGGTCAAGTGAGCATGGCCTCCGCCCACCAGAACCAGATGTTTCGTCATGACATGCCTTTCTTTAAGATCCTTTTTTTTCCTTTTCCTCTTCGCCTGCAAACTGCCTCAGCCCCTCGGCAAGTTCTCTTAACTTTTGATCCACCAGGTAGTTTATGGTCCCTTCCGGATAACCACCATCCGGTTGCTTTTCACCCGATTTTCTGCCGGTGAGAATCTCAATGCCCTGATCGATGCTTTTTACCGGATAAATATGAAACTTTCCATCTTTGACCGCTTCCACCACATCTTTGCGCAGCATGAGGTCTTTTACATTGCTTTCAGGGATCATAACCCCTTGCTCTCCTGTCAACCCTTTATGTCGGCAGCAATCGAAAAAGCCCTCGATTTTTTGGTTTACACCTCCGATGGCTTGAATCTCTCCCTTTTGGTTGACCGATCCGGTAACGGCAATCGACTGTTTTATCGGAACCCCCGACAGACTGGAGAGCAGGGCATAGATCTCGGTGGATGACGCGCTGTCGCCATCAACCCCGGTGTAAGATTGTTCAAAAGCGATGCTGGCACTCATGGTCAGTGGTTTGTCCTGGGCATATTTTTTTCTTAGATATCCACTTAATATCAAAACTCCTTTGTTATGCGTATTACCGGACAGATCGGCTTCGCGCTCGATGTTGATGATCCCTGCTCGGCCCATGGAGGTCGAGGCGGTGATCCGGGAAGGCTTGCCGAACGTGTAATCTCCCAAAGCATAAATCGCAAGCCCGTTAACCTGGCCGACAACCGCTCCGTCCACATCGATCATCAGCGTGCCCCGATTAATCATCTCCTGGAGGTGTTCCTCGACCATGTTTGAGCGGTAGATCTTGGATTCGATGGCTTTGTCCACATGTTTTTCCGTAACAATGGACTGGTTCTCTCGGCCTGACCAAAAATCTGCCTCCCTAATCAGATCTCGAATCGCCGGGAAGCTTGTGGATATCTTCTCCTGTCTACCTGTCATGCGAACCGCATGCTCAACCATGGCTGCAACCGCAGAACGATCAAAGGCCCGCAACTTCTCTTCCTCTACGACCATCCTTATAAATTCCGCAAATTGCTGAATGCTGGCATCGGTTTTGTTCATGGCCGTGTCAAAGTCAGCCCGGACCTTGAATATCTTTTTGATATCCGGATCATAATAAAGCAACAACTGATATAGAAACACGTCTGAGATGAGTACCACTTTCAGGTTCAGGTCGATGGGGTCTGGCTTGAGTCCTGTTGTGGTGAAAAAATAAAATGGATCAAAGGTTTGAATTTCCAATCTGCCGCTTTTAAACGCCCGTTTCAAAGCCGGCCACACGCCGGGCTCCACGATGGCATCCATCAGATTAAACACAAGAAATCCCCCATTGGCTTTAATCAGAGAGCCTGCCTTGATTTTACTGAAATCCGTTCGCCACACCCCACTGCGATCCACAACCCGTTCGATGCTCCCGAAGATGTTCCTGTAGGTGGGATATTCCTCTACGATAACCGGCGGGCTTTTCTGTTGGCTGTTATCCACCAACAGGTTTACTTCATAAGGTTGGAATCGGTCCACCTCGGCCATCAGCGGAAGAACTCCGGGAATCTGTACCGGCTGCTGGGGGCTGAATATTTCAAGGTGGTCCGCCATATCTTCGATCATCTCCTTCAGATAGTTTTTGACGGCCTGGGAATCATTTTTTTCGGCAATCCTGCCTGCAAGTTCGGATGCGGTTTTCATGAATGCAGCACGATCCATGGCTTCGATCTTCTCCTTGACCTCCCTTTGCAGATCTCTGAGTTCAAGAAAGATCTGGTCGATCTGTTCCTTCAGTCTGGCGTGTTTTTGTTTAAGTGATTCGTATTCATCTTTCGGAAATCTTCCCTTTTCCACCATGGTCTCAAGCTGGTCAAGCGGAACAGGCTTGTCATCGACTATGGGCATCAATTCGGGTCTTTTAAACTGTCCCACCTGAACATCCACCAGTGCAAACCCTTCCTCTTTGACCTTCTGGTCCAGTGCTTTGAAGAAACTATTCGCCTGCTTCTCATAGGTCTCCATAATCTGTTTTTTCATGCTTATGTATTCCTGGCTTTCGAAAAACTCGGGGATCTCTTTCTTCAGCCTTTCCACCAGATTTTTTACATCTCTTTTAAAGGCAGCCCCCTGGCCGGCCTTGAATCGCAGAAGAGTGGGGGTCTCAGGGTTCTTGAAACAGTTAACGTAACAGAGGTCATCTGGAGCCGAATCCCGTTTGGACATCTCTTCAAGAAGTTTTTTGACCGTCGACATTCTGCCGGAGCCTGCAATACCGGTAACGAATATATTATATCCAGGCTTATCAATGTTTATCCCGAACCGTATGGATTCAACACCTCGATCCTGACCGATGATCTCCTTTAACGGTTCGATATCCTGGGTGGTTTCAAAAGGCAAAGTGGCTGAATCAAGTCGCCATCTGAGGTTTTCCACAGCGACTTCTTTATGGGCTGTGCTATCGGTCATATTGAACCTCCTTCCTTTCAGTCAAACATGATTAGGTCTACCCGGCAGTCGACTATAACAATAATGCAAATCTGACATTCTGCCATGAACTCAAGTAATCGCTTCTATTTGACATCAATCCGGATGCCGCGAGAGGCTTCCTTCTGTTGTTTAGGCATGGTAATTTTCAGAATGCCAGCCTTGTATGTCGCCTCTATTTCATCCACCTTAACCCTGCAGGGCAATGAAATGGTCCGTGAAAAAGATCCGAACCGTCTTTCGACACGCTGGTAAAAATCTCCCTCATCCAAGATTTCCTCTTCTGTCTGCCCTTTGATGGTAAGGGAGTTCTCCGTTACCGAGATATCCATGTCCTCTGGCTTCATACCGGGCAGCCTGGCTGTCAATATCAGATCCTGGCCGGTTTCCGTGAGGTTCACCGAAAACGCTTCGGGAAATTCCATCAGGGACAACGGAACCCCAAAACCCACGCAGCATCGTCTAAAAACTCTTTCAATATCTCTTCTAAGTCTTTCAAGTTCCCGGTTTTTCCATAATATAAGCTCTGTCATCTCAAAACCTCCGTGAAATAAACTTTTAGGTTCAGGTATATTATTTTAATATGATGCGGGCATCGACAACTATGCAGTCTTTTGTTGTACACATCACAGGATTCAAATCGATGCTTTGAAAATCGCTTTCAAGTTTCATCACCACTTCGGAGAATTTCAACATTGTTTCTGATAATTTATCGATATTTACCGGAGGATTGCTTCTATACCCTTCAATGAGTTGACGGGCTTTGAGCCCTCTTATCATTGAAAGCACATCGTTCCCGGTGATGGGTGTCATTCGAATGCTGATGTCACGGTATATTTCAACACCGGTTCCACCGATACCCAACAGCACTACCGGTCCAAACTGATAATCCATCTTCGCCCCGAAGATAAGCTCGGTGCCGACAACGGTTTCTTCAACCAACATTCCATCAAAGCCCCTGAAGGATTTGAATTTCTCAAATGTCCTCTCAAGCTCATTGCGTGTGTTGATTCCCGTAACAACCCCCCCTTCATCGGACTTGTGCAATATCTTGGGGGACACTATCTTTCCCACTACAGGGTAGCCTATTTCCGATGCTGCCTCAACCGCCTCTTTCAAATGTTTGGCCCACCTGAACCTGGGGACCGACATTCCTGCAAGTTGAAATATTTTTTTGGCATCGGGCTCAAGAACCCATCCATTTTTCCTCGATGCCTTTACAATGGCTTCAATTCTTTTGTTCAGCACGGACGGCTCCTTTTCAAGGCCTCCACCATCAAAACCGCCCCTTCAATGGAAGAGGATACGGGAATGCGGTTAAACTCGAAACCTTCAATAAGCATTCGGTACTTCTCGAGGTGAGGTACATAGGCGACAACGGGTTTGCCCGTACCCCGAAATATTTGACTTATCCTTGCGCCCAAATCCGAAGAAATTCCCGGAGAGTACGGCAACATTAAGACAATGACACAATCAATTTCCCTGGCCCTGCTCAAGCCCTCTGCGGCTGCAACAAAATCATGGTCAACAGCGCTTCCGGTCAGATCGATGGGATTTTCCGTAGAGGCGATATCTCTTACGCTGCGGCTTAAATTCTTCTTTATTCGCTGCTGAACCCGGTCTGACAACTGCCTGACCATCAAACCATGGGCGGTGCAGGCGTCCACTGCCAGGGCACCATGCCCTCCGCTTGGGCTGATGATACCGATGCTGCCTGAAATGCTGCGATTATAATAGCTCAAAGACTCACAGAAGGATAGCAATTCAAACTCGTTTTTGGCTTCAACCAGGCCGTATTGAGTCATCACCGATGAGAACACCTCATAGTCTCCTGCAATAGAAGCTGTATGGCTGCTGACCGCGCGGCTTCCATCTGGTGTCTTTCCGGCCTTTAACACAATGACCGGTTTGGAGCACCTGCTGGCGGCAAGTACAAATTTTCTACCTTCGTTTTCACCGAACCCCTCTAGGTAAAACGCAATCACTTTTGTCTGCTTGTCCCTGGTAAAATAATCGAGCAGGTGGAGTTCGTTCACCAGTGCTTTGTTTCCAATGCTAACCGCTTTTGACAAGCCGATCCCCTCATTTGCGAACTTCACCATCTGATCCACCAGTACTCCGCCGCTTTGGCTTACCAATGCCACATTTCCGGATTCAGGGCGAACCATACGTTCACTGGGCAGAAAAAAGGTATCCACCCGGGGCGGCGAATAAAGCCCCAGGCAATTGGGGCCGATAAACGGGAAGTCCGCCTTCCTTGCATATTCCACCATGCGATCCTGAAGGTCGCCTCTTCCAACTTCTGCAAATCCGCCTGAAATGACGGCCGCCCCGCCAACTCCATGTTTAATGCAATCTTCAACAACCGCCGGGGCATATTCGGCTCTTACGGCAATCACGGCCAAATCAATCTGCTGTGGAATCTGCGCGATGCTGGGATATACCGTTTCCCCCTGAAGAACACCGCCTTTGGGGTTGACCGCAAATACCTTGACGGGAGATCGAAGATGGGCTTTGTTGAAGATCACATTGGCAGGGTGACGATCGTTGCTCAAAGAAACCCCGACAACAGCCATTGTCTTTGGTTTGAATATCGGCTGGAAATTCAATGAGCCCTCCTTGGTGGTTTGAATAATATCATTCTGCTCCTTGAAATTACATACCCCCGTCAGATTGGTCAGACTAAATGCTGGTGTGGCCTTTTTGAGGCATCTATCGAGTATGACTTGCGGATAATCTACAGAAGCGTTACAAACACCCATGCTACGGCACTGAGACAGCGACGCTTAACACTTCGTTTATGCGCAAACCTCGCAGTTGCATAAATCGCATACCAAATGAGCTGTACGCGTGACTTATCAGTACCTGATGGCTGTGCCTTTTGATTCTCATTTTACAACAACGAGGTAAACGGATTGTATGCCCCGTTGATCAGTTTTCCTGAGAATCGGTATCGGAGGCAGGCGGCATTGGCAGTTTGAAATATTGAATTCCCTCTTTCTTGAGAGTCTTTTCTTCCTCCGGGGTGCTTACACCTCTGATATTTCTAGGCTCCGCGACACCATAATGCATCTTCAGGGCTTCTTGGGCAAAATCACAACCCACATCATCGAAATTCTTATGAATATACTCGACAATCTGCTTGCCCAAGGCGGCCAGGCGCGCCTGCTCCATGGCTGTCTCACTCTCCGGGGGCGACGCTTTCTTGATGGCGACCGGAGACAAAATTTTGCAAACCTCGGTCGAGTTGCAAATCGGACACGCAATTAGGTTTCTTTTCTTTTGTTCCTCATAAGAAACGCTGTCTTCAAACCAGCCTTCAAAAGTATGTCCGTGTTCACATTGTAGATCGAATGCAATCATTCAAAAGCAGCTCCAAAATAAAATTAGGAATTTCTTTTTTTGAAAGAATATGTTAACAGGTTTACGCACATTTTGAAAGTTATTTAGATGCAATTAATAATAAAAAAATAGATAAAACATAGCGTTTGTTGAAACAAAGCTCTGATTCATTTCGAGCGAGTAACCATTCAAACGGAGAACATTGCCGATGAACATGAAATGGTTTGTATTTGCCGGTATCTTATTGATGGTTGTGTCAACGACGGCACTTGCAGAACAAATGTATGTTAGTGAAATCATAGAGATTACGTTAAGAACAGGCCCTGGCATCGATCATAAAGTCATTGCCATGGTACAGTCAGGACAGCAATTGGAGATACTCAAACCCGGAAATGAGTGGACAAAGGTTCGTCTGCCCAATGGAAAGGAAGGCTATGTTCTCAGCCGGTTTCTTACGAACAAGAAGCCCAGTGAACTGAAACTAAGAGAATTGCAGCAGAAGTATCAAGCATTGCAAGCCAAAGCCGACTCCCTCTTAGAGGATTATAACAGGCAAAAACAGCAAAACGAAAACCTCCTTGCAGAGCTTGCCAGCAAAGAAGAGCTCATCGCCAAACTCTCCAAATCCTATGAAACGTTGAGGCAGGACTCAGCGGAGTTTTTGAGTTTAAAAGAAAAGTACAAGAAAGCAAGCGCTCAACTTGCTGAGCTTACTGAAAAAACCCGAAAATATGAAGAGACCCTTACAACATTACAGAAACGTCAAATTTTCAGGTGGGTGTTGACCGGAGCAGGTATTCTGTTGGTGGGTTTTCTGATTGGCATGAGTTCGCGGCGCCAAAGACGGCGGTCTTCGTTATTGTGATATTCACCCTGTTGCTTGAAGCAATGAAGGATTGACATCTTTAATTTAGGCATTAGTTTTTTCACATCATTTTCAAGAGAAATTCTTGTCGAAGAAATTCTGGTAAATCTAATGGGCCCCAAAAGAGATTACTACGAGGTTTTGGGAGTTGGACGGAATGCCACCGACAACGAACTGAAGGCTGCCTACCGGAAACTTGCCTTACAGTACCATCCGGATCGAAATCCCGGCGACAAAGAAGCGGAAGAGAAATTCAAAGAGGCGGCTGAAGCTTACGAGGTCCTTCACGATCCCCAAAAACGGCAAATCTATGATCAATATGGACATCAGGGGCTTGAAGGTACCGGCTTTTCAGGATTTGGCGGTTTCGACGACATTTTTTCAAGTTTCAGTGATATTTTTGAAGATTTTTTTGGTTTTAGAACCGGAAGGCGTTCGCGATCAAGGGCTCAAAGGGGGGCGGACCTTCGATATGACTTAAAACTCAGTTTCATGGAAGCGGCCTTTGGAACCGAAACCGATATCGAAGTCCAGAAAATGGAAATCTGCTCGCGGTGCAAGGGGAATGGTTGCGAGCCCGGTACCTACCCGGAAACCTGCTTATATTGCCATGGCACGGGTCAGGCAACCCGCACTCAGGGATTTTTTACGGTACAAACTACCTGTCCTTCATGCCGTGGAAACGGCCAGGTCATAACGAATCCGTGCTCGAAATGCCGTGGTTCCGGGCAGGTAATAGCCAGAAAGAAGGTGGCTGTAAAGATACCCGCAGGTGTGGACAACGGCTCCAGGTTACGGCTGACCGGAGAAGGGGAGCCAGGGCTATACGGTGGCCCGCCAGGGGATCTTTACGTTTTTATCCATGTTGAACCCCATGAGTTCTTTAGCCGGGAGAACTCGGATATCATCTGCCAGGTTGAAATATCATTCGTTCAAGCGGCACTTGGTGATCAAATCATGGTGCCCACCTTAAACGGAAAAAAGAAGCTTGATATTCCGAGAGGAACTCAACCGGGAGACATTTTTCGATTACGCGGTGAGGGCATTCCCTCCTTGCGCAGCCGAAAAAGAGGCGATCAGATCATCCAGATACTTGTTAAGACGCCTACCAACATTTCCAAAAAACAAGAAGCTCTTCTAAGAGAATTTGAAAGGCTGGAATCAAAAAAGATCTCAAGCAAACTCAAGAAGATACTGAAGAGTGGAGTTGAAAGCTCAACGGGATAACTCATCAAAATTAGCGCCCCTTCCCTGTTGTTGCCGATATGCTGCTCGATGACAAGCACACTTTTTCACGAGCTCTCCACGGTTCAAAAGGCGATTATTGCGGCGAATTGAGATACTTTTCATGCTCATCAAGAACTGCTGGGTGGGATCCATATCCTGTCATCACAGAAAATATTATACACCGGTAAAAAGCTGGTAAAAGGAGTCCAGGCGATGTTTGAACTTAAAATCGTGACACGGTTTGCCGCTGCCCATCGACTCAAAATGGTGGGAGAAAAATGCGAGAATCTACATGGCCACAACTGGAAGATCGAGGTGACTGTTGTCGGCGAAAAACTAAATGATGCTGGAATATTAATGGACTTCGGGAAGTTAAAACAACACCTCTCTGAGGTGATCACAGCCCTTGATCATAAATTTTTAAACGAAATGGATTGCTTTGAGGACAAACCTTCTTCTGAAAAAATAGCCATGTATGTTGCCAAGAGGCTTCAACCCATAATCGCGTCATCCGGTGTTCGAGTCAGCAGGGTTGCCGCATGGGAGTCAGAAGATGCATGTGCAACCTATGTAGCCTGAAAGATCCGCTTCCAGGTTTCCAGCAGTTCATCCCTGGAGACAATGGAAAAGACGTCTTTCACATGTTTGGCGATATTTTGAAGCCCCCCTTCCTGTCGGTCCACAAGCACGATCGCACGGACAACCTCAAGCCCTTCAGCGCGAGCCCGTTCAATAGCCCTGATGGTGGAACCTCCGGTGGTTACCACATCCTCAATGATCACAACGCGTTCGCCCGAATGCATATCTCCCTCGATCCACTTTACGATTCCGTGCTCTTTTTGAGTCTTGCGTATGGAAAAGGCCTTGATGGGGTTTCCCTTCAGCTCGGAAACAAAAGCGGTGGCCACCGCCATGGGGTCAGCACCGAAGGTCATTCCCCCGATGCCCTCAATATGCAGATCTTTAACCGCATCATATAAAATATGCCCGATCAAATACATCCCCCTTGGGCTCAGTGCCAGCGGCCTGCAGTTGATGTAATAGCGGCTCATTTTCCCGGAAACCAGTCTGAACTTTGGCTCCCGGCTGTACTGGAAAGACTTTTTGCACAATGCCTCGATCAGTTCTTGCTTCATGACCATCGGAAACTCCCTGTCCTATGCAGATTAGCCTTAATAATCCTGTTGATTTTATTGCCTCAATCAGATAAAGAACAACCATCTTGCGCCTATGCGGACGCACACTGACAGCGTAACAAAGACATGTCTCTTTACTGCGGCCACCTTGTGGAGGTAATGTTTAACAGGTTGCATAAAATGGGTCAATGACAAACCTACATAGGAGAAAACAATTGTATTCCAGAACGTTTCACAAAGAAAGGTTCTCATATTTTGATACATTTGTTATTCTTGCACATCTGCTTCTCTTTCCAGCGGTATTAAACGCCCAGAGCAACCAGGTGCATTTAAAATCCATCGATGTTACGAAACTTGAAACCGGTGTGATTGTTGTCATTCAAGCAGATGGAGACATAACAGCATACAAATCCTTTACATTAGAGGATCCTGCCCGGATTGTATTTGACCTGTTTGGCATCAAAAGCCCATATAAGAGAGAACGATCCATACCGGTAAACTCACCCCTACTAAAGCGTATCAGACACTACGGCGACCCCGCAAGACTACGAGTGGTCCTGGATACAGATACGCCTTATCTAAAGGATCACTCCTTCGAGGTGGTTAAAAACCGTCTTAAAATCGGAATCGGACTGGATATATCACAACTTGCAGCGAAACCTTCAGAGAAACCCAAACCATCCAAACAACCCTCACCTCCGACAAAACAGGCTCCAAAACCAGCGGCTAAACAACCGGGTTTGAAGATTAGTGAAGCGACAACACGAAAGACGGTTGAAGGGCCCACCTCACGCGAGCCGGATCCACTGGCAATTATGGGCGATAAGCTGGATTTTCTGCAATACAAAGAGCCTGCCGAAAGGTTTACGCTCAAAGAGACCATTCGTGCCGCCATTGCGGCGAACCTTGAACTTAAAATTTCAAAAGAAGCCGTCCGGGCCGCCGATGCAACCAAAAAGGCCAAGCAAACCAACTTCTACCCTACCTTCAGTGCCGATTACCGATTCAGGCGAAACGACGAGAGGCCAACTTTGGGCGGCTTCGCCGAGGGTTCAAAAAATAGATTTGATTTTTCAACAACCGTCAGCCAGCCTATATTTACGGGTTTTTCCATCTTAAACCAGTATCAGATCGCGCGCCTTGGGTTGGAGGCGTCCAAAATCAATGAACGAATCAAGAAACAAGACATCATTCTGGAGGCCAAAACCGCTTATTTCAACCTGTTGAAGGCACAAAAACTGTATGCAATCGCCAAGCAGACCGTAGAGCAAATCTCCGCTCAAAGAGAGGTGGCCAGAAATTTTTATGAAGTGGGCATGTCTCCCTTGAATGATTTCCTTCAGGCCGAAGTTGAGCTTGCCAATGCAAAGCAAGATCTTATTATTGCCAGAAACAGCCTGGAGACGGCAAGATCACAGTTTAACATTCTTTTGCGTCGACCTATCAACGCTCCCATTGAACTTGAGGATGTCCTTACCTACGACCCTTTTGAATACAAATTGGATTGGTGCCAGAAAACCGCTGAGAGAAATCGTTTGGAAATTTTACTGGCCGAAAAGGAGGTCGAAATTGCAAAGCGTGAAGTGGAATTGTCAAAGAAGGATTTTTTTCCCTCAATCAATCTTCAGGGCACTTATTTTAGAGCCGGTACCGATCTGGACGTAAGTGGGGGGACGGGAATTTTTGATCCTGAAGGATGGTACATTGGAGCAGAGGCTTCATGGGATTTTTGGGAATGGGGACGAACCGTTTACGAAAAAAAAGAAAAAATATCACAGCTCTCTCAGGCGCAACTCCGCAAGGAGAACCTTTTGGATCAAGTCCGACTCCAGGTAAAAAGAGCGTATCTCAAGAATCTGGAAAATGAAGCCAATATTCTCACCCTTCAAAAAGCCATTCGGCAGGCCGAAGAAAATTACCGAATTTTTCAAGAGCGATACAAGGAACAGGTGACAACATCAACCGATGTCTTGATTGCCCAGACACTGCTAAACAGAACCCAGACCAACTTTTACACGGCTCTGTACGACTTTAAAATATCCAAAGCCGCGCTATATAGGGCAATGGGTCTTGAACTGTTAGAATGAAAGATGAAACGGACAAAGATTCAATCATCAGGCTCTTTCACGTCTGCAAGCGTTATGGAACCAGAAATGCGATAGTTGATTTGAGCCTCGATATTTTCAGAAACGAGTTGCTGTTTATAAGTGGTCCCAGCGGTGCCGGTAAAACTACCCTGCTGAAGCTGATGTATCTGGCAGAGTCTGCAACCGAAGGGCAAATACTGATCGATGGCATAAACCTGTCAAGGATTCCCCGCAACCGGATTCCCTACCTGAGAAGAAAGTTCGGCATCGTTTTTCAGGACTACAAGCTCATCCGCACAAAGAGCGTCTATGAGAACGTTGCTTTGTCCCTTGAAGTCACCGGAAGCAAACAGAAGCACATTCAAAAAAAAGTAAAAAGCGTGCTCAGGACAGTGGGTATGGAAAATCGATTGAACAGTTTTCCGCCCGGCCTGTCAGGAGGTGAACAGCAGCGAGTGGCAGTGGCAAGGGCTGTTGTGGGGGAACCTGCAATCATTGTTGCTGATGAGCCCACCGGAAATCTGGACATCGAGGCCGCGGACATCATCCTTAATCTTTTAAAAAAGTTCCATTCCCAGGGAGCGACTGTTATCATTGCAACTCACGATATGGAATTGATTAACAGAACAGGCGGCCGTGTAATCTATCTTAAGGATGGCCGGTTAGTTAAGGATGCGCACCATCCATTAATGGAATAATCTCTGCCCTTCTTTGGATGACGGCAGTTTATTGGTAAAATAATAAATATATATTAGGTTAAGCGGTTCGGCGTTCTTCGTTCAGGGTTAAAATTTACAAATTAAAATCCAGCATCCAGCATCATCTCAATAAAATGGGTTGCAACCCTCTAACGAGCCCTGAACCGGGAACCGAGCGGTTTGGATTTTAATTATTGGTAATAATCACCAAACGAAATAATAACCAAAGAAACGACACCCTATTACAGGGTATTTAAGTTCCAGCTCTCCTATGATAATATTTTACCTCAGACGGGCGTTGAAGGATATCGCCAATCATCGATTTTTAAATCTCGTTACCATCACCACCATCGCCCTGTCTATTTTGATCGCCAGTGCGTTTGTTCTTTTTTTCGTGAATGCTAACGATATGATCAAATCCTGGGAGAAGGGAATGCGGATCATGGTTTATTTGAAACCGGATGCAGGCGAAGGAACCATCCTTCAGTTAAGACAGCGGATCGAAAGCCTGCCCAAGGTTCAAACCACAACTTTCCTTCCAAAAGATGAAGCGCTGGCACGGCTTAAGCATCAGATGCGACGGCAATCTTCATTGTTTGAAAACCTACGGGAAAATCCACTGCCTGATGCCTTTGAAGTAAGGATTGCCCCTCCATACACAGCAGAGGACATAGAGGGTATCGCCAAGAGAATCGAATCATACCCGGCTGTGGATGATGTTGAATACGGCCAGCGGTGGCTGGAACAATTTGTGAACGTCATGAACATGTTCAGATTTGCGGGGTATGCGCTCATTGCGCTTTTTTCCATAGCAACCTTGTTTATGGTAGCCAATACTGTCAGATTAATTCTGTATTCAAGACGAGAAGAGATCGAGGTGATGCGGCTGGTGGGGGCTACCGATCTGTTTATCAAAGCCCCTTTATATATCCAGGGGCTCATTCAGGGCGCTTTAGGAGCCATGGGCGGACTTGCGATGCTGTTTATCGCATTTTCGCTGATTACTTCCAATATCGGGCAGGGGATGACGGCGGGATTGTCCCGTGTTCGATTTCTTTCTCCGTTTCTTTTTGTTGTCGTTGTATGTTGGAGCATGTTTGTAGGATGGTTAGGGTGTTTTCTGTCGTTAAAACAGTTCTTAAGGTCATAGCCATCTTTGTGGCTGTAATATCTTCGGTGCAGTACCCGACCGTTCTTGAGGCGTCTCAATTTGCCGTTATTGAAGCGTATCGACTCAATATGCGCTCCGGGCCTGACCGAAGAACCCCCTCGATAAGAGTGCTCAAGAAGGGGACTCGTGTGCGCGTGCTCAAGCGCCTTGACGGTTGGCTTGAGATATACCATCAGGGGCAAACCGGTTTCATCAGAAACCGCAAACGGTATGTCCGGATTTTAAAGCAACCATCGGGTCTCGAGAAGCAAGCAGCCAGAACAACGTCGATAGAGGCAGCAAAAAACGAATCGCTCAAAATAGAGCGGGAGATTGCCAGAAGGATTCAGGAAGTAAAGGCCTTTTCCAAAGAGGAAAGGACTCTCATCAACGGTCTGGAGGAGATCGACCTTTCACTCAATAAAGCCAGAAAGCGCATATCGGAATTCCGATCCGAGCTATCTGCCATTGACGGGCAGTTGAAGGAGACCGCAGCAACCGTCAAAGCGCTTCTGAAGAATATTAAACAGAACGAAACCTATGTCCGCCAACGACTGGTTGCCTTGTATAAGCTGGATCGAATCGGCAGGATGCAAATGCTGGCTTCCGCTGAATCCATCTACGATTTGGTTGTTCGAAAGGCGGCTCTTGAACGAATCCTTGCCTATGACCAGAGGGTTCGCAACGACTTGCTTTCTAAAAAGCGGCTGCTTGCGAAGCTTACGGATCGATTGAATGCCCAGAGAGCGGAAAAGGTTGTTTTGGAAAAAAAATACAAACAGCAGATTCAGTACATATCAAAGGAAAGGGCCAAGCGCCAAAGGCTTCTTTCTGCGATTCGAAGTAAACGATCGCTTGAACTGGCCGCTGTCGAAGCATTGAAGCAGGCGGCCGCAGCCCTGGACCGGACCATTGTCAACCTGAGCAAGACAGGTGCGCCGTTGCAAACGTTGAAAAAACCTTTACAAAATGATTTCATCTCCTTAAAGGGTTCTTTGAAAATGCCGGTTAACGGAACCATTGTTTCCCGATTTGGGGCGTATACACATTCCAGATTTAACCTAAAAGGGTTTCGAAGCGGCATTCATATTAAGGCAGACAGGGGGGAGCCTATCCGGGCCGTATTTGAGGGCATAATAATTTACTCCAACTGGTTTAAGGGATATGGTAACATGATCATCATCGATCATGGAAACAGCTATTATACGGTCTATGCACATGCAGAGGAACTCTTTAAGTCTAAAGGAGATAAGGTTCAGAAAGAAGAGGTGATAGGAACCGTAGGTGATACCGGCTCCATGGTCGGGACCAGGCTGTATTTCGAGGTGCGCCATCACGGAAAACCTTTAAATCCCCTGCAATGGATCAAGAAAGGGTAAAATTGTATTTAATTTAAAGAGAATGAAGGAATCGATTGAAGGAGTAATTTCATGACAAAGCGAAAAAATCGATACATTAAACCATGGCTGGTAATAGCGGCCGCAATTATTTTCTGGGCTTTCGGTTCGGGCTTTTACGGTAACCTGCTTGCCACCAGCGAAGAAACTTATAAGGGTCTCAAGCTGTTTTCAGATGTTCTAGAACTGGTGGAACGAAATTATGTGGATCCGGTGGACACCAAGATGCTCATCCAGAAGGCCATACAGGGAATGGTAAGAAGCCTCGATCCGCATTCCTCGTTGCTGCCGCCGGAGGCTTTCGAAGAGCTGCAGGTCGATACTCACGGGGAGTTCGGCGGTATCGGGATTGTCATTACAATGGAGAAGGGGATTCTTACGGTCATATCTCCCATAGAAGGAACCCCTGCTTACAGGGCGGGCGTCCAGGCGGGAGATAAAATCGTTCGGGTAAATGGAGAACCGACTCAAGATATGGAGCTGTGGGAGGCGGTTAAGAAGATGAGAGGGCCGAAGGGAACAACGGTGGTGATAACGGTGGCCCGGGAAGGAGTAAAAGAACCCATCGAATTTACTCTTGTCCGTGATATGATCCCCATTGAAAGCGTTAAATGGATTGCTTTGGAACCTGGATTTGGATATGTCTGGATTACGAATTTCAGAGATAATACTTATGAAGATCTGGTGGAGACCTTGGAGGAACTGGAATCTGAAGAGGTGCCTTTAAAGGGACTTATTCTGGATTTAAGGGATAATCCAGGAGGCCTGTTGAATCAAGCGGTCGAAATTTCTGATCTGTTTCTTGAAAGTGGCAAGATCGTATCTATCAAGGGACGACAGGAAAGGCATACAAAAGTATTTTCCGCTCGCCCCAATGATGTCAAACGGGATTATCCGATTGTGGTGCTGATCAACGGTGGCAGCGCCAGTGCCTCTGAAATCGTTGCAGGAGCGCTCCAAGACAATAAACGAGCCGTGATTTTGGGAACCACTTCCTTTGGCAAGGGTTCGGTTCAAACCGTAGAAGCACTTCGAGAAGGCTATGGTTTGAAGTTCACGATCGCCCGTTATTACACCCCGAGCGGAAAATCCATACAGGCCAAAGGCATAGTGCCGGACATCGTCGTAAAAGAGCGGTTTTTAGACGAGCAGATAACCGCTGAGGACGAGGGCCTGTTAAAAGAAAAGGATCTGAAGAATCATCTTAAGGAAGAGCCGGATAAAGACAAGCCAGAGGAATCTGAAAAAGAAAAGAAGCAAAGGATCAAAAACCGCCGTAAAGACACCTCACGGCACGGACCTCTTGACATTGAAAAGTTAAAGGCCGACAATCAGGTTATGCGCGCCCTTGAAATTCTTATCAGTTATCAGTTGTTCAGCAGGGTAGAGGAATCGCAATAGGTCCATGCCAAAACGAAAACCGGGGCGGCCAAGAAAAACCCGAAAAAAAACCTCCAAAAAATCAAAACGGCATCTATCGAAAGCGCTTGCAGGCATTATCATGCTGGCTGCCGTAGTTTTCGTGGCTGCCGTGGTGGTCCATTACCACGGGGTGCAGAGCCGTTCAATCAAACGGCAAGCTTACAGCCCTTCCCATAAATCCCCACATAGAGTACCGAAATTTGAGGTTTACCCAGGGGAAGACATTCATGTACCAAAACCGATCCCCGGGCCCAAGACAGCCGAGCCTAAAACTCTACCGCTTGTTGCCATCATCATTGACGATCTCGGGTATAATAGGGCACTGGCAAAAAAATTTATCAACATGGGAGCGAGCCTTACGCTTTCTGTTCTTCCTCACAGTCCCTTTCAGAAAATGATCCTGCGGGAAGCCCGTTTAAAAGGACTTGAAACAATGCTTCACTTACCAATGGAACCAAGAGAGTATCCCCGGGTTGATCCTGGTCCGGGCGCACTTCTTACCTCCATGTCTCCTGATGAACTCATCGATCAACTCAATGAGAATCTGGATGCCCTTCCCACCATAAAAGGGGTCAACAATCATATGGGATCCAAGATGACCGCCATGTCAAGCCAAATGTATCAAATCTTCTCCGTGCTGAAAAAACGGAATCTTTATTTTATCGACAGCAAAACATCCGCAGACAGCCTTTGCAGGCCGTCCGCACGCCTTTTGAAGGTGCGGTTCGCACAGCGGGATGTTTTTTTGGATCATACGATGGATCCTACCATCATAAAAAAGCAGATCAACAAACTGATTCGAATTGCCATGGCTCACGGACAGGCCATCGGCATCGGTCACCCTCATAAAGTAACATATGATATTCTTATCAGCGAATTGCCCCGGATGAAAAAAAAGGTTCGACTGGTACCCGCCTCCATGGTGGTTCATCTGGTGAAGGAGTCCGGCGGTTCTGGGTGATTTACAAAGATTTTGTATTGAAGATAGGGAATGATGGAACAATGGAACGATGGGCACGTAGTGAAGCTTTAGCGCTATAAAGGGTTTTGGGAGAACTAAATGCTTACTATAGAAATAGATGAGATCATCCGGGCAGTATACTAGGTAATCAAACTCTTTGAACATCGTTCGGTATTTTAAAATTCAGCTTTCGCAATCCTTCTTCGATAACATACTGGATATAAGAACGGTTTTTCATTGGAAACTCTTTGTAATATTCAACCATTTTTATTTTGTCGCCCAATTTCTCTCCCTCTGGCAAAGATTGGATGATCTTCCTGTTCACAATCGCCAGTTCGTATTGCGGTTCTAGTTCAAGCGCTCTGTCTAACGCCGCCAGTGCCTCTGACTTATTGCCCAAGTGCGCGTGGCAGATGGCCATATTCCCATATACCGGAGGCATTGTGTTTACTATTCGTGCGGATGCACTAAAGGCATGAATGGCCTTTTTCCATTCGTTTCTTTCCATAAATTCAACACCGAGTTTGAACTGCTCCTGGGCTCTAATATAAGTTTCCAGATTCGTACCGCTTTGTTCTCTAATAATATCTTCTACACTATTAAGCAAAATTTTTGCTTGACGGTGGATATCGCTATCAGCATCACTCATATCCACCGCCTTTTCCAGGTATTTGACCATATTGGGAACATCCAGGTTTTTTTTATATACTACACCGAGGTTATAATAAGCTTCTGCAAAATTGGGATAAATATCAACGGCTTTTTTCAAATGAGAGATCGCTTGGTCATTTTGGCCCTTAAAGGCGAACAAAGCACCCATTGCATACTGGACCATATGGTAATTGGGATACTTCGAGTAAAGTTCCGCCAGACGCTTTTCGGCTTTTTTAAACTTTTTTCTTTCAATTAGAGCCAGAATCTTGTCCACCGCGTTGTCCACTTCTTCGTTCATTTCGATGATAAAGGATTTGCCTCCGGATTTCCGCAATTTATCCTCCGCATATTTTTCGGCTATTTTATAATATGAGCAAGTATCACATGAGGGATTCCGTATTTGGGCGCAGCATTTCGGACACACCATGGCTTTATCATATTGCATACAACTTCGTTTCCCCTTACTCTGCTCGCAAACAATGCATTTTCTTTTCATTTCGGTTCCTGTATTTATGATTCGTTGATGTTGAAAGATGCTGTCTTTAGTACCCTTAAAGTACCTTCAGGTCGGTTCGTAATAAACTTTCGTATTCCGTACTCAAAATTCAAACCAAGAAAGATGCAAGCAGCTGAACTATCAATTATCAATACCGGTGAATATCCAATTATCGAAGACGAATTTGGTTGTCAACCGAGATCTTTTGCGGGTGTACCGCGTCCCCCGGCTCCCGTCCAGCCATACAAAAATATTGACTGTTTAATAAGATTTTGAGTAAAATTACTCAAGGTTTGAGAAAAATGCAGTCGGCTCTAATAATCCGGTCCAGTGATGTTTCTGACTGAAATAGGCGGCATCGGACAAAGATTGAATAGGCGTTGCTGGATGGAACCTACAGCCCCATGCCGGGGCGAAGGAAAGAGACTCCCAAGCCCGGCGAAGTTCGTTTATTAGGGATTCCAACTTCGTTAGACAGGTGATCCAGCAGGCTGCTGCCAGCACCTCGCCACGTATAAGAAAAACGGGATCTTTTGGATCACCGGTAGGCAAATTTTCAGCTTTAAATACTCCCTCGATGTTCCCTCCGACGATCTCGATAAACATCACCATATACTTCATACTTCTTATTTTCTTCTGCCATCATCCACCTTAATTGTAATGCGCCGCAATAATTATCCTCTGAGTTTGTGTCTTCTAACAATTACAGATTTGATCACCTCCTTTCGGCAAGGTTCAAACATGTCTAATCATCTAAAAAGCCAGGGTTATCTTCCCTAAAATCAAGCGTTCCGGATAGATCCGGGGGTTGGCAGGATCGGCGTCCTGGAATTTAAAGCTTTCGTCAAAAAGATTTTTGGCCTCGATGCTAAGGATTCCGTATCGCTTCGGCAGTCGGTAGCGTATAGTTGCATCCGCCACCCAGAACTGATCATTATCCTCAACCTGTGCCGTAAAAGGGTCTCCAAATGTTTTGGTGAATGCATAGTTGGTGTCTTCTGCGGATTCAAAATGATTCCTTAACAGTATATACCTATTCGGCTCATGGTCCGAATTTCGCAGAGAATTAATGATGCCATAATTTTAGTTTTCAATGATGCAATTTTTTTATACGGGTATAAATCATGCTGCATTCATCGCTTGTTCTTGATTTCAGGGGTTGATAAGTTCAAAAAAATTATTGTATTGTTTTATATTACCTGAACTGATCGGTTCAGGGTTCGGAGTTAGAGGGTTACAATCCATTTTATTGAGATGATGCTGGTTTCTGGCCTCCGGCTCGGAGGGGTGAGCCTACGCCTCGGAGAGATACTGGGTTTTAATTCGTGGATATTAACCCTGAACGAAGAACGATGAACCGCTCGGCCTTGGATTAAATAGATCCAGAATAAAGCTTCGGAAAAACGTTTTCCATGGCACTTTCGACTCCTGAAAAACTCCGGCGTTTCTACGAGCAATTTTCAATGGATAACCAGGTATTGGTTCTGGTAAATGCAGATCCCGATGCCATCGCCAGTGCCATGGCGGTAAAACGGCTTCTTTGGCGAAAAGTTGCAGGGATTACCATCTCCAACGTAAACATCATAAAGCGGCCCGACAACCTGGCCATGGTGCGCCTTCTGGGAGTGAATCTTGTACGCGTCGAGGACCTTGATGATGGAAGGTTTAGCAAAGTTGTAATAGTCGACTCCCAGCCGGATCATCACGAGGCCTTCGGGCGGTTTTGTATCGACGTTATCATCGACCATCACCCTGATACGTCTCCGAAAGCTGCTTTTAAAGACATCCGGCCTCAATACGGTGCTACCGCCAGTATCATGACGGAGTATTTACGCTCGGCCAAAATCAAACCCTCTGCAAAGTTAGCCACCGGACTTTACCATGCCATAAAGACGGATACCAGCAACTTTGAGCGGCAAACACTCATTGAGGATCTTCGGGCATTTCAGTTTCTGTTTAGACATGCAAACATCCATCTTGCCCGGAAGATCGAGCAGGCTGAATTGAGGCTTGATTTTTTAAAATATTTTAAAAAGGCTCTCCGGTCCATGTATCTATGCAGAGGAAGGGTGTTTGTCCATTTAGGGCCAATTACGAATCCGGATATTTGCGTGCTGGTGGCGGATTTTTTTATGAAAGTAAGTTCGGTGACCTGGAGCATCATATCCGGCATTTACGATAACAAGCTGGTGATAATTCTAAGAAACGACGGTATTCGAAAAAATGCAGGCAACACCGCCAAGGCAAGCTTCGGCCACATCGGCTCAGCCGGTGGTCACAAGAGTATGGCTCGGGCTGAAATACAGATTGACAATCTGGCGAACCTGGTCGATACAGGTGACGAAAAGCGGGTTCTGCGCTGGTTGATTCGGCAATTTGAGAAAAAGGTGGCGAAAAAATAACAATTAGAAATGAAAGTAACAATTCTCGGCTCCGGGACCTGTGTCCCCTCTCTTCAAAGAAGCTCATGCTCGGTTCTGGTGGAGACCAATGACAGCAAACTCGTACTGGACTGTGGTGTCGGCACTATGCACCGTTTGTTGCAAGCCAAGATCACCATAGACGAAGTAACTCACATGTTCTTCAGCCATTTCCACCCGGATCATACCGCCGAGTTTGTTCCTTTTTTATTTGCATCAAAATATCCGAAAAGTGCCCGGCGGACAACACCATTGCATGTGGTGGCGGGAAAGGGGGTCAAGCGTTTTTATGAAAACCTAAAGCATGTATTTGGAGAATGGATTGATCTGGGCGTCGGATTGCTTGATTTAATCGAGCTTGATATTACATCTGGTGATATCCGCTGTTTTTCCGATATTACCGTTCAATCCATGCCTGTACGGCACCGCAAAGAAAGCCTCGCCTTTAGAATTACAGGTCCCGAAGGTACATCGGTTGTTTACTCTGGAGACACGGATGTATGTCAAGGGCTTGTTCGCATTGCAAAAGATGCAGATCTTTTTATCTGCGAATCGGCCATGCCTGATGGTAAAAAGGTAGACGGGCATCTGACCCCTTCACTGGCAGGAGAGATCGCCACTCGAGCAAATGTGAAGAAACTTGTACTTACCCATCTATATCCGGCATGCGACAAGGTAGATATAGAAAAACAGTGCCGAAAGACCTACCGGGGACCACTGGTTGTTGCACGAGATTTGCTGGTTTTCGTGTTGAACAGGCCATGACATAGCCGGTCGATAGGAGCCCCCGATGATTTTCGTTGGGAATATACCGGTTTGCAAGTAAACCACTTGCCTGTTTTATGATATGATGTATCAAATATGCGATACTATGCTGTTTGTCTTGATTTGACGAACCGAAACTGCCTGGTGGTCGGGGGGGGTGCTGTGGCCACGCGAAAGGCGCTTACCCTTATCGATTCTGGGGCCAGAGTAACCGTTGTGGCTCCTGGGTTGTCAGAGCGGTTGCAGCGGCTTGCCGACAAGGGTGTAATCACATACCATCGCAGAGAGTATCGAACAGACGATCTAAAAAACATGTATCTTGTTATCGGGGCGACGAACAACAGAGAACTGAATGATAAAATCTTCAGGGATGCTGAACGGTTGGGCAGGCTCTGCAATATTGCGGATCAGCCTAAGTCATGCAATTTTGTCCTGCCAGCAGTGGTCAATAGAGGGGATCTGCAGATCGCCATTTCAACTTCGGGAAAAAGTCCTGCCTTTGCGAAGAAACTTCGAAAGGAGCTGGAAAAGCAGTTTGGTGAAGAATATGCAGTATTTCTTCGCCTGATGGGTGCTGTCCGCAACAAACTATTGGACGGGGATCATAACAGCGAGGCTCACAGGGCTGTTTTCGAACTGTTGATCGAAAAGGGACTGCTCGAAACTCTTAGAGCCCGTAACATAGAAGCCGTAAATTCCATTTTGCGCGAGGTTTTGGGGGAAGAATACAGTTATGAAAACCTGATGGATGCTGGGAACAAACCCTAAATGGACCAGACGGCCGGAAATTTTCGGTGAATCTCATGTCTATTACTATTCCTTTTTATCTGACAAGCACGGCGATATATCTCCTTTATCTCATCAAACAAAAAGATAGGTTGCAAACCATTGGATATTATCTTCTGCTGGTCGGTTTTCTGTGGCATTCGGCTGGCATTGGATTCGAATTCATTCAAACAAAACAGTTTCCAGTACAAAATCTTCACCAGACTCTTTCCATTGGTGCATGGGCTGTTGCAGGGGTTTTTCTCTATTTCCGCTATCGGTTCAATTTAAAGGTGTTGGGAATATTCACCGCACCGCTTGTGGCGATCATCATGTTAGTCGCTTCCGGATTTCCCGCATATGAGAGTGGTATCCAGGCAAAGATTGTTTTCAGAAGTTTTTGGTTGATATCTCATGTAATCGTGATTTTCATAGGAGAAGCCGCATTTGCACTGGCCTGCGGTGCGGGGTTATTGTATCTGTTGCAGGAGCGGGCCATTAAAACCAAACAGCACGGATTTTTCTTCAAACGTCTGCCCTCTTTACAACTGATGGATACGACCGGTTATGCTTGCCTCGTGGTTGGGTTTACGCTGTTAACCGCAGGGCTGATCACGGGGTTTGTTTATGCAAAATCTGTATGGGGCAGCTTCTGGAGTTGGGATCCCAAAGAAGTCTGGTCCGCCATCTCATGGCTGCTTTACGCGGCGCTGCTGCACGGCCGACTCGTGCTGGGATGGAGGGGGCGAAAGACTGCCATCATGTCGATACTTGGTTTTGGAATCCTTGTGTTTACTTTTCTGGGGGTAAACTTATTGTTAAAGGGTCATCATGGAGATTTTACCCGGGTGTAATATTGCGATTAAGTGATGGTGGGGAGCTGTTGCAGATTAAGGTGACAGGAAGTTTGCGGATATTGGCCATTTCATTATCTGCCGCATGTTATCATGGCTGAGATTGTACTGATCGGATTGAATCACAACACGGCGCCGGTTGAAGTAAGGGAATGCTTGGCATTCTCCCAGGATGAAACAGACCGGGCACTGGAAGTGCTTTGCAGACAACCGACCATTGAAGAGGTGGTGTTGATCTCTACCTGTAACCGGGTGGAGCTTTTGCTTACATGCGGTGATCGATCTCTGGCAGCAGAAAGGGCACAGTGGTTTCTTTCCGATTTCAAGAAGCTCCCCCATGAAGATTTCAGGTCTATGTTGTACATCTATGAGGGGGATGAAGCCATAAGGCACATCTTTCGGGTCGCCTCCAGCCTTGATTCTATGCTGGTTGGAGAGCCACAGATTCTGGGGCAAATAAAGGATGCCTATCGTCTGGCAGCGGAGAAAAAAACCACCGGAGTCATCTTGAATCGGCTGTTGCACAAGAGTTTTTTTGTTGCTAAACGGGTCAGAAGCGAAACCGGCATCGGAGATCACGCCGTATCCGTCAGTTACGCGGCAATAGAGTTGGCACGTAAGATATTTGATACCTTGGAGAAGAAAAATGTGCTTCTAATCGGGGCCGGAGAGATGGCCGAAATTGCGGTGGAACATCTTATTCGAAACAGGACCGGGGATATCTTCGTTGCAAACCGCACCTTTGAGCGGGCAGTGGATCTGGCCGCAAGGTTTCGAGGCCGGGCCATACGGTTTGATGAAATTGAAAGTTATCTTGAACTGGTGGATATCATTATCAGTTCTACGGGCGCCACGGAATTCATACTGCATCCCCCTGTGGTAAAATCCGCCCTGAAGCGAAGGCGTAACCGCCCGTTGTTTTTCATCGATATCGCCGTTCCACGGGATATCGACCCCAAAATCAACCGGTTAAGCAATGCCTATGTATATGATATTGATGACCTGCGAACCGTTATCGATGAGAATATCCAGGACCGCAACCGTGAGGCCGTCAAGGCAAAGCGGATCGTTGATGAAGCTGTGATTCAGTTCCGCAAGTGGATGGACAGCTTAAATGTGGTACCAACCATCGTGGCATTGAGAAATAAATTTAATGCCATTGCAGAAGTGGAGTTAAACAAGACCTTGCAGTCGCTAAATCACCTTTCCCGTGAAGAACGGGAAGCGCTTTATCGCATGAAAGATGCGATGGTCAAAAAAATATTGCACGATCCAACACTGTTTCTGAAGAGCAATGGAAATCCAAAGATCGCTTCTGTCTACCTGGACATAACACGGAAGCTGTTTAACCTGGATGACTGAAAGAGGAGGAGTTGAGAAGTGAAAAAAATCGCATTTGTTTTCCCGGGTCAGGGTTCACAATTTGTGGGGATGGGATATGATATTTATCAGGACTATGACATTGTAAGAGAAATATTCGATATGGCATCGGAAGTCGCCAAAATCAATCTTGCAAAACTATGTTTCAAAGGCCCTATAGAAGATTTGACCTCAACGGTTAACCTTCAACCGGCCATTACGGCGGTAAATCTTGGATTTCTTGCTGTGATAGAAAAAGAGTCTGTGCAGCCAGCCATCTGTGCAGGCCATAGCCTTGGGGAATACAGTGCTCTTTGTGCTGCTTCGGTGATATCAAGGCAAGACTCCATGAGACTGGTGGTCAAGCGCGCAGAGTTGATGCACCGGGAATCCACAAAACACACCGGGGTTATGCACGCCGTTGTCGGTCTTCCCATAGAGGAAGTTCAAAAACTGGTGGACACGGTTAAACATGAAGGCGTAGTGTCCATTGCAAACCACAACACAGAGCTTCAGATCGTCATAACAGGCTCTCCGGGGCCGGTTGAAAAGGTATCATCGCTTGCCGTCAGACAGGGTGCAAAAGCCATTCCCTTAAAAGTCAGTGGTGCCTGGCATAGTGAACTGATCAGGGAGGCGCAAGAGGAGTTCAAAGAGCACCTATACACGGTAGCATTTACCCCGCCCCGAAGTGCAATCGTGTTCAATGTTACGGCAGAGGTGGAAACAAATCCTGACGAAATACGATCCATCATGGCAAAACAGCTTTGCAGTCAGGTAAAATGGTATGATAGCATGCTTAGAATGATCGAGACGGATGTCGAGGTTTTTGCCGAAGTGGGACCTGGCAAGGTCTTAACCGGATTGTTGAAAAAGACGCTTCCCCGGGACTATCCCGGTGTCGTCTTCTCTGTAAACAACATCAAGACCCTTGAGCAGTTTCTAAAAGCAGCGGGCTGAAACGTCAAGAGCAGATTGAATGAAGAAAACCTGTAAACGGAGCTGCAGGATCTTCAGCTTCACACATGAAGGCTGTACTTGCCCTAATCACCTGGCTCTGCCCAGACAATATGTTGCTTGTTTACAAACAGGATCTTACTGTGGCCTTCTCTTACGTAAGCATCTACTACGATCAAGAACTGCGGCTCGCTGCTTGTAAACAGGTCGGATAACCTTTCCTTTTCTGAAATATTCACCTTTCCCTTGATGGTCGACCCAGCAGAGGTTCTTATGGTGATATCGCGGTACTGTGGCTTGCGTTTTTTTTGATCTTCACCCATTTTTTTGCACCCAGACAGACGGCCGGCAACTTCTGCCCCCCAGTTAATTATGCCTTAAAATGCCATGGCCCAGCAAATTGCCATTCATTTCACATTTGCCGAGAATTGCTGTTAACCTGTCTTAGTCCACCAATTGTCTATGAATTTCCTATTGAAGCCGGGTGATAGGATTTTGAAGCGCTCAAAAATCAGCTCCCCCGGCTAAATTAAACGAGTTTTATTGTTCACCGAGAATTGTGGCGCATTGGTCGTTGACACTTGAATTTCATTTTCCTATAGTTTTATTACTACTGGCAAGTCTTTTTTTACACACATTAACCCTGACCAGGACTTCCGATTCAATTCGGAATTCTTCAACCGGAAGGAGGTTTGAAGATGGGCAAAAAAACATTCATCGTCTTTGCGGTGCTTCTTTGCATCGGTGTTTTGTTGAGTTCTCAGGCGACAGCCAAGACAAAGGTGGCTTTTGCTCTGCTTTGGACCATTGATGACATGGGATGGACAACCGCTCATTACCGGGGCATCGAGTATCTGCGGGAAAAACTGGGCGATCAAATTGAAATCTCCTATACGGAGAAAGTGCTGGCGGCCAATGCCGAACAGGTTTTACGGGGATATGCAAAAGCAGGCTTTGACATCATTTTTGCAACCACATTTGAGCACATGGATCCATGTGTGATCGTAGCCCGGGATTTTCCGAATGTGATCTTCGAGCATTGCTCCGGGTATAAGAAAAATGACAAGAACATGGGGAATTATTTTGTCCGTATGTATCAGGCCGAATATCTGGCCGGGTATATGGCCGGATTGATGGGTTATAAAAACGTGGGAACGGTGGCAACCCAGCCGATTCCCGAACCCATTCGCGGAATCAATGCCTTTACCATCGGCCTGTTTAAAGGGTTGAGAGAATCCTCTACCCCACACGACCCGAAAAAAGTCAATACAATTGTGTGGCTGAAGAGTTGGCGGGATGCCACCAATGAAACGCTGCTGGCTGAGACGCTGACAAGCCGTGGTCATGATCTTATAAGGCAGATGGCCGATACGCCGGAATCTGCACAGGCTGCATGCAGAAAAGGAGTACCCGCCATTGGCTACGGCATCGATGTTAGCGCACAGGCTCCCTGCGCTCTGGTTTCTACGGAGTGGAACTGGGGTGTTTACTATGTGGATGCCGTAAAACGGGTGATTGCAGGTACCTGGAAACCTGCAGAGGTGTGGTGGGGATTCGAAAAGAAAGGAGTAAAACTGGCTCCGTTTCATGCATCAGTACCTGAAAACGTTCGGCAAAAAGTCCTTGCCGAGAAAGCGCTTCTGGAAAAAGGGATCGATAACATTTTTGCGGGGCCTATCAAAGATCAATCGGGGAAAGTGAAGATACCCGCAGGCAAGAAAGCCTCAGATCAAGAACTGCTTACCATGAGGTGGCTTATAGAGGGTGTGTCGGGAAAAATTCCTGATTAAGTTCTATAAAGCGCCGTCTCACCGCCGCCAAAGCACCGAAGCTGGTGTGGCGGCAAGTGGGGACAAAACCCCGCACAATGAACGACCTGACGTCTTAAGAAAAGGCATTCCATGGATATTTTTAGCTCTCTCGAATCCGGAGAAAAGTATATTTTCGATATCCCTGAGCTTGGGTTTAAAGCGGAACTTCCCTATGTGTTGCTTCCGGCTGAAGGCGGATTCATAAAGATCGCTTCTCTGAACCTGGTGGGTATGATCGAATGGAACCGTCTGTTCGGTCACGCCCTTGCTCGCAAAATCAGGGAGACAGTCGTGAATCTGGAAGGGGTTGTTTTTTTCACAGCGGTTGAAAAGGCTCTTCAATTGGGCCAGGCGGTCTGCCAGGAGCTTGGGGTTCCGGCTATGGCCATCGCCTATAACCGACGTAAACCGCACATGGAAATCGAATACGGCCACAGAAGACCGTATATTCAGGTGGGAGCAGGTTCTGTCACCAGCGGAGACAAATATCTCGTTGTCTATGAGCGCGATGTGAACCTGCTAAGCGGTGCCAAAAGCGGTGTCGTCATCATCGATGATGTGGTCAGTACAGGCGGTACGATCGCTGCGCTGGCCACAATCCTTGATGAGGTGACCGAAAGGAAATCTTTGGACAAAAGGGCGCTTAAGATCCTGGGAATATATTGTGTGGCCAAGGAGGGTGAAATGAAACCTCTGTATGGCGGTCTTTCCAAGAAAATTCACTGGCTCGGAAATCTCCCCTCTCCTCTGTTTCTGAATGAAACACCTAAAGAATAGGCTCATGTCCGAAAAATCCTCCACAGGCCATCCAGCGGCGGTTATGAAAGGGATCGTCAAGCGCTTTCCACATGTACTGGCAAACAACGGCATCGATTTCCGCATAATGAAAGGCGAGATTCACAGCCTGCTGGGAGAGAATGGCGCCGGCAAAACCACGCTAATGAGCATTCTAGGCGGATTCTATCAGCCTGATGAAGGAGAAATCTACATAGAGGGCAAGCGGGTGAATTTTCGCTCCCCAAGAGATGCGCTGGCACACGGTATCGGCATGATCCATCAGCATTTTCAACTGGTTCGAAACTTTACGGTCGCAGAAAACATCTCCCTGGGCATGGCTGAAACCTTCCGTATAGACCCCCTTTCTTTGGAAAAGCATGTTTCGGATCTTTCCGACCGATACGGGCTTGCCATCAACAGCCGGGCTCGAATCTATGAATTGTCTGTAGGAGAGCAGCAGCGGGTGGAGATCTTACGCATGCTTTTCCGGAAAATTAAGATTCTGATCATGGATGAGCCGACCGCCGTTCTTGCGCCACAGGAAATCGAACGTCTGTTTGCCATCATGAGAAAAATCAAGGAAGAAGGAAGATCCATCGTGTTTATCACCCACAAGCTAGAGGAGGTGCTGAAAATATCTGACTATATAACCGTGCTGCGCAGAGGCAAAGTGATGAGTACGGTAAAACCTGAAAATATTTCGAAAAGAGACGGCTTGGTCGGTACTGAATTGGCCAGGATGATGGTCGGCCGCGAGGTAATTCTTGAAGTTGGAAGAAAGCCTGTTAAGAGGGAAAACGTATTGTTAAGAGTGGAAAACCTATCGGTAAGAGGCAATCGGGGGGAATTTGCCGTCAACGACATCTCTTTTAACATTAGGTATGGAGAAATCTTTTCCATTCTGGGAGTGGCCGGAAATGGTCAGCGGGAACTGGTTGAGGCCATCGTAGGCCTTCGGCCGATGGAAAAAGGCCGCGTGTTGCTGGAAGATAAAGATATATCCCGGCAACTTGACAGGGTTGCATATATTCCAGAAGACAGAACGGCCCGGGGGTGCGTGCCGGATATGAGCCTGCTTGAAAATTTCGTTCTAACCGATAGAATCCGGTTCACAAAGGGTCCCTTTATAGACTGGAAAAGGGCAAAGGAGATCGCCGAGGAACTTGTTTCCACGTATCACATTGCGGCATCGACGCTTGCCATGAAAGCAAAGCAGCTTTCGGGCGGTAATTTACAAAAGCTGATTCTTGCCCGCGAGTTTTCCAGAAATCCGCTTTTTTTAATAGCCGAACAGCCGACCCGGGGGCTTGATATCGGCGCTACAGAAGAGATCTGGCAGGCACTTTTACGCCAGCGAAAAGGTTCGGGCGTGTTGTTGGTGTCCGGAGATATCAAGGAGGTCCTCTCGCTTTCCGATACGATTCTGGTTATGTTCAGGGGGCAAATAATGGATGCTTTTCCATGCGACGATGAGCGTTGTCTGGAGCGGATTGGGCCATTGATGGCCGGCGTGAAAGGACAGGCATGAGAATCTGTCTCAGAAAACGGCTTAAGCCTCCTTCTTGGAATCCTTGTATCACAACTTCCCTGTCTGTTTTTGCGGCACTCTGCCTGGGGGCAGTGCTTTTTCTGTGGGTGCAAGTGAATCCGATCACTGCATATTTTGAGATCCTAAAAGGGGCTTTCGGAAGTTTGTATAACTTCTCGGAGGTTCTTGTTCGCGCCTCTCCACTGATTCTATGCGGTTTGTCCGTCGCACTGGCGGGCAACATGCAGATCTGGAATATCGGGGCAGAAGGCCAGCTCGTCATGGGAGGTGTTGCCGGAGCGGGGTTGGCTCTTTTTTTTACTTCTTATCTGCCGCAAACTCTGATAATTCCCCTGATGATACTGGCGGGGTTCATGGGAGGCGCACTCTGGGGGCTGATTCCTGGAATTCTCCGCGCCCGATTACAGGTAAACGAAATCATCTCTTCACTGATGCTCAACTATGTCGCCATATTGTGGCTGGAACACTTATATTTTGGACCATGGCGTGACCCGGCCGGAAGGGGATTTCCTGGAACCGCCATGTTCGAGGAGGCGGCATGGTTTCCCAGGTTCTTTGGTACAAGAATTCATTTGGGTTTGCCGATCGGGCTTGTGGCAGCGGCAACCATCTGGTTTTTATTGTCCTACGCGCATTGGGGATACCAGATCCGGGTTGCCGGCGCCAGTCCGGGTGCTGCACGATATGCCCAAATCAACATTGCCCGGAATATCATTTGGGTGATGTTTCTAAGCGGAGGCTTGGCCGGTCTGGCCGGTATTTGTGAGACGGCGGGTATTCATTATCGTCTTCAGCAGGGGCTGGCGGTTGGAAATGGATATATGGGAATCGTGATGGCCTGGCTCGGAAAGCTTCGCCCCGGCTATATCGTGTTGATCTCTATATTGCTGGGAGGGCTGATGGTAGGAGGCGATCAGGTTCAAATTACATTGAGAGTGCCTTCGGCCATCGGACTGGTACTACAGGGAGCGATTTTATTCTGTGTGCTGGGCGCACAGGTGTTTCAGGAATACGAGCTTCATATTCAAAAAGGTTAAAAAATACAGGATAAAGTCTCTGTGGAATCGGCGATCATATTCATTGCAAAAGTCACCATCTCATCATCCCTGGCGGTGTTGTTCGCTGCCACCGGAGAAATATTCGCCGAACGCTCCGGTATTTTGAACCTTGGAGTTGAGGGGATGATGTTGATGGGGGCGCTGGCCGCCGTCGCAGCATCTGATACCTTTGGTTCGATTTGGTTATCGGTGCTGGCCGCCATGCTGGTTGGTGGTGCTTTCGCCATGATCCATGGATTTTTCTCCATTACCCTGCGAGTTAACCAGGTTGTCTCCGGTCTCGCACTGACTTTGTTCGGCATTGGTTTAAGCAATTTTTTGGGAAGATCGTTCATCGGAAAAGTCACCTTACAATTTGAGTCACTGGCGCTGTTCCCTCTTAATCGAATTCCAGTTTTGGGCCCCATTTTTTTCAGTCATACCCCGCTTGTCTATGTGGCATACTTTCTTACTCCGCTTGCATTTTTCTTTTTATACAAAACAAAATATGGTCTTAATCTACGAGCTGTAGGTGAGAATCCGGCTGCCGCCGACACGGTTGGTATCAACGTGGTGACAGTCAGATATGTATGTACATTAGCGGGCGGGACGCTGGCAGGGCTGGGAGGCGCCTATTTATCTCTTGCATACACCCCTGGGTGGAAAGAGCAAATGACAGGGGGGCAAGGGTGGATCGCCATCGCCCTGGTTATATTTGCCATGTGGGATCCGCTTCGGGCGGCAGCAGGGGCCCTTTTGTTTGGTTTCATTAACGCTTTTCAATTTTACTGCCAGGCCGCAGGGCTTACCATCATCCCGGGATATGTTCTAAGAATGCTTCCCTATCTTTTCACCATCGGTGTGCTGGTGGTTGTTACCCGCTGGGAGAGGGTTAAAAGACGAATCGGTGCGCCTGAAGCGTTAGGGATTCCGTTTTATAGGGAACAGTAAGGACGGAAATTGACGCCTCCAAAACCGCAGTAGTTAGATACTGATAAATCATACCTGAAGGTCATTTTGGTTGTGCGATTTATGCAACTGCGGGGTTAACTGCGCTGGAAAAGAAACTCTCTGATCCCATTCCGATAGATAAGCGATTTGACAGGAATAAACGGATCCAGCAGAAAAAGGAAATCCCGGTTCTGGCGCTGGCGGGCTGGAAGGTGAGGATATTTTCGCTCGCGCTTGACAAGCCGGAAACCCTCATGGATAGCGAATGTGTCCTGCCCGGTGGGGGAAACCTGGTTTCCCAATGTAAACAGCATGACAAAGCCTCCTGGCTTCATCATGCCGTAACAGCGTTTCACCAGGCTTTTTACCTCGGGGTCGTCCAGCCGGTCGATAAGATTCCACAGAAGAATTCCATCAAAGGTATACAAGGGATAGTCGAGATAGTGCCAGTACTTTTCGGCAGGCAGTTTCGCTTCCCTGTCTTCGCTCAGACGACGAAACAGATCACATACATAAAGCTTGTGAACCCGCTGGGAGAAAAAATTAATATTCTGTCGATAAACCGGCCCCCCATCAAGCAACCGTTCATCAGTGCGCTGCTTAATGCTCTCGATAAAATACTTCAACGTGCTGCTGATGTAGTTGAAGGGTTCAGATTCCGCAGGAACGGCTTGCCACGGTCTTTGTGCAGACTTGCTCAAATATCACTTTCCCTTGGTTGAATCGAGGGGGATATTCGCCGATTCTTTTGGCGTCTCGGATCCAGCCTTTCCAGGTTTTGTCATACTGGATGAAATTCCCGCTTGACTCTGAGCTGCCGGCCTGGATAAAGGGATTTCTTTTTTGTCGGATTCCCGCTCGAGCTCAATAACGGCTTTGAGATATGCACCATCTTCCACCGAAATACGTTTTGCCTTAATCTCACCGCTGAAATCAGCCTCTTTGGTAATTTCCACTTTGCCGTGGGCTTGTATATTGCCCACCAGCCGGCCGCTGATGATTACGTTATCGGCTTGGATTTCGGCCTCGACCTGTCCCTTGGAGCCCACCGTGACCTGATGTTTTTCCAGCTCGATGCTTCCCTTCATAGAACCCTCAATAACAAGGTTCTCCTTGCCTCGGACAACCCCCTCAACGGAAATGTGCTGGCCAATCACGGTCTTCTCTTCTGCAGAAACCGGGCTTAGGGACGTACCCGGAGAAGAAGCAGGCGATGGCATCTTTTTTTCCTCGGCGATCGGGCTAAAACTTGACATATTCTCGTTAATGTCGTTTCTTCTCTTTTTGAGCATTGGAGCCCCCTTTGAAAAAAGTTATTAAACCCTTTTGTACATTATTGCTGTTAAGGGAAGAATACCTGTTTGTCAACAATAAATCGGCTCCTTAGCAAAGAATTACCGGCCGTAAAGTATTCAACCCGTTACGTTCGGTGTGCGCATCCATCTGCCCTGTCAGCAAAATTATTCCCCCCTGCATCTCTGCAAAAGCCAAGCCGTTTAATAGAACAGGCGCTGAAGGTAAGCCTGTTGGAAGCGGTACGTCTGCTTAAGTGCCTAAATGTCCCCCCTCTGGTGTATATTTTATACGTTTGGTAAAGCAGGTTGCCTTCAACGCCGGATCGGTTTTACTTAGACTTTGCTGATAGCCAGATCATACTTTTGTATTATCATTGCTAACGGTATGGTCGAACCTTCGCATCTAACTCTTTTTTGAGGTAATCGTCTGAAAGGATGTTATTTGCTGCGTTACTTTTTTACTGTTGCATTTTGGGCAGCGATAGGCTTTCTTCTCATATTCAGAAACCTTAAGATTAAGGGTAAACGTTTTTTTGCATTTTTCGCAGACAAAATCGTAAACTGGCATGGCAAACCTCCTCCTTTTTATGAACGTTTACAATAACCATACTTCTCTGAATATTATGGATTTTTAGAATATTGTCAAGCAGCATCAATCGGTATTTTTCACCGATTATTTGATAAGATTCTGCTCTGGTTGATATATTGATCCCATTCCATGGGGAGGAGGTGTTTTTTTGCCGTATTGCATGCCTTACAGGCAGGCACCACGTTTCCCTTGGTGCTTCGCCCGCCACGAGAAATGGGAACAATATGATCCATGGTCAGCTCTTTCGCAGAGCAGACCCGTCCGCAATAGCCGCAAACGCCTTTTGCCAGACGCCTTTTCCACCATTGAGTTTCTCTAAGCTCTTTTGCTTTTTGACGTTCTTTTCGAATGGCAGCTTCGTCTAAATCCATTGCATAGGGTTCCATGGTCATCCCCTTAGATGTATCCCGTTGTTGCAAAGCAACTCAAAAGGAGCAGTCTTCAGATACTGATAAATCACGCGTTCACGCCATTTTGCTATATAATTTATGCAACTACGAGGTGTATCATTATCGAACATCGGCCCGGGCATGTCAATTCTTCACGGATAATCCGAGCCCATTCAACCATCCAGTAATTTCAGTTAAAAGTATCCGGTAAAATTTTTCCGATCCACCCAGTCCTCGCCTGCCGAAATAATAGTTTATCTCCAAAAATAACGGTGATTTTTGCCTATCAGCAGTAAATAATACATCGAATGCAGCCAGGTTTATCCCTGTTTTCCGGCAAAAGTCCAGAAGATAGGCTTCGGCCCCGGCTCCGATCTTCGGATCAACATCCGGATCGATCCTTGCCCCCTTTAAGACGCTTGTGCCAAACCGGTGACAGTCCTCCTGCAGTCGCCAGTAGGAAAACACCTTCTCGCCAACAAGAACCAATCGTAAGGAGCGGTTCGTGGGAACGTATTGCTGAATCAAAAACCCAGCTTGGCCGGATTTTTCATGCATCCTCGCCTGGTTTACTGCACCTCGCAGTTGCTCTTCGGAGCAAATCAAGAAAACCGTATCGCCTTCACCGCCCCAGGCAAGCTTGAATACGAAAGGAAACTCAAAGGGACCCGCTGGGGGCGAAAAACCGTATTGATTCGAAAAATCTCGTACACTCGAATAGATGAACGTTTTCGGATGAGGCAGGCCATTGTCCCGAAATAAGCGGATCTGATCCAGTTTGTCTGGATATTCGAACCTGGCATCATAGTTGGGAAAGACATTGGGGCAATTGCGTTTTGCCATTTCATATAGCGCCCTGGAGCAGCCCTGGGGCAAAACAACGGCGTCTGCACCCCTGATTGCTAAAAGCTCCTTATGCCCCGGGGCTCTGCCTGCGCATATCAAGTTTCTATCTCCCCTGAAGCAGGGATGAAACGATACTATCATCCGTATCCAAATCTTCTGAGAGCCTTTGTGTCTTTTCTCCAGTTTTTCTGCACTCGCACAAACAGCTCAAGCACAACACGACTGCCCAGCATGCGCTGGAGATCTTTCCTGGCAGCCTCTCCGATTTGTTTAAGCTTGCCACCCTTTTTGCCGATGATGATCCCCTTTTGTGAATCTCTCTCCACATGAATGGTGGCATATATCTTAATCAGGTTCCTGACGTCATTTTCAACGAAATCATCAACCGTTACGGCCACGGCATAGGGTATCTCCTGGCCTGTTAAACGAAATGCCTTTTCCCGGATTACCTCTGCGGCCAGAAACCTCTCCGGCATATCTGTAACAAGATCTTCCGGAAAGTAACGGGGTCCTTCAGGCAACGCTCCTTCCAATACTTCCAGAAGTTCGGTTACCTGGGTACCGCGAGTTGCTGAAATAGGTATGATATTTCGAAAAGGATAAACATCTTTCCATGCATCGATGGCCTTGAGCACCCGGCTGTTCTGTACAAGATCGATTTTATTCAACGCCAAAACAACAGGCTGCTTCTGCCTTTGCAATGCACCCAGCAGCATCTCTTCAGAGGAGAGATCCGGACGGGAAACATCGGTCACCAGCAACAGCAGGTCCGCATCCCCGATGGTTGAAAGGGCGATGTCGACGATTCGAACATTGAGTTCCCCTTTTGGCTTGTGTACACCCGGTGTATCTATAAAAATAATCTGAGAGGCCGTTCTATGGACGACACCAAGAATCCGATTGCGGGTGGTTTGTGGCTTTTTTGAGGTGATGGATATTTTCTCACCCAGCATCCGGTTCAACAGCGTGGATTTCCCCACGTTGGGAGCGCCCAGGATAGAGACAAAACCGGATCTAAAGCCTGGCGGTTTCTTGTTGATGGGTTGATTCATAGAATCTGATTTTAGCTGTGCTCTTCGTCAATCATCTTCAGTATGCCGTCCCATACGGCATCTTTGCCCCATCCGGATTTTGCGGAAAACAGATACAGCTCCTTTTCTGTTACTGCCAGCTCTTGGGCAATATTGCGTCTTTGCTTCATTTGTTCGGTTCTGGATAGTTTGTCGATTTTTGTAAGAACCAGTAACAGTTGAACATGATAATGACGCAACCAGTTCATGAGAAGATGTTCATCGATTCCTGGAATTCTCCGCACATCTATGATCAAAATTACTCCTTTTAGGGTTTTCCGTGTCGAAAGATAGGTTTCAACCATCGGTTTCCATTGTTTTTTCAAAAATCTTGGAACCTTTGCATACCCGTATCCGGGAAAATCAACAAAATAGAAAGCTTCATTGATGCGAAAAAAATTAAGCTGCTGTGTGCGCCCCGGGGTTGCGCTTGTTTTGACCAAGCGCTTTCGATTAACAAGAGTGTTTATAAGAGAGGATTTCCCGACGTTGGACCGGCCGGCAAAGGCGATTTCAGGTAGTGTTGCAGGTGGATATTGAGAGGGCCTAACAGCGCTTTTGACAAACTCGGCAGATCGAATCATCATGGAAATAATTGGAGCATCGGGGGTTTTTCTTTTAAAACAGAGACAGCTTTCGATTTGCCATCCCTAAGAACTTAGTTCGCTTCGCTCACAATTGGAATGCTGGAGTGATGGAAAGATGGAATGATGGGTTTGAAGGAATTCTTTCTATTTGAAAATGGTCTTTTCAATTTTTATTACCCAATATTCCATAGTTCCAACATTCCACTATTCCAGATGTATGGAATTTCGATACAGTCCTTGATAATCATATAATTTCAACATTTTGTAGAAATTCCGAGACGTTAAATTAGTGCGCCCGGTACAGCCGCATATGATCCATTAAGCGATGGACCTAAAGGTCTCCCTGACTTCTCAAATAATTTTCTATTCTATCCATGCCTTCGGCTATGTTCTCTATGGAATTGGCATAGGAGAATCGTAAGTATCCTTCTCCGTTTTTACCGAAATCGATCCCAGGAGCCACTCCAACCTGCGCCTTTTCCAGAATATCAAAAGCAAGTTTATACGAATCATCACAGAGATGCTTTGCATTTGCAAACACATAGAAGGCACCGGTGGGTTCGACCGTGATTCCGAAACCCAGCTCTTTGAGCCTCCGGATGATAAACCGCCTTCGTTTATCATAGGTTTGTTTCATTTGAACGACTTCATCTTTGCAATGGTTCAATGCCGCAATCCCCGCCTTCTGCACGACGGCATTTGCAGAGATAAAGAAATTTTGTTTGATCTTTTGAATGGGCCGCACAAACGCTTTTGGCGCAATTACATATCCAAGACGCCAGCCGGTCATGGCGTAAAGCTTTGAAAATCCGTTCAACACAAACGCCTTATCCGTAAACTCCAGGATGCAGTGCTCTTTGCCCTCATATACAAGCCCGTGATAGATCTCATCGGATACGACGCACGGGCCCAGCTCAGCAATCACTTCTATTCGCTCCGCAGACAGCAGGTTGCCGGTCGGATTGGAAGGCGAATTGATAAAGATGGCCTTGGTTTTCGGGGTTATCCTGTCCTTGATAGCTTCTAGCCGGTACTGAAAACCGTCCGATTCATATACCGGCACCGTGACCGCAACCCCCTCAACAAACCGAATAAAGTTGGGGTAGCAGGCATAATGGGGATCTGAGATGATCACCTCATCCCCAGGGTCAAGAAGTGCTGAAAACATGGCAAACATCGCAGGGGAAGTTCCCGAGGCGATAATCACCCGATCCGGATCGATGGATACCCTGTATGTTTGAAAATAATACTCACAGATGGCCTCTCTGAGTTCCAACATCCCAAGGCTGTGCGTATAATGCGTATAGCCGTCTTCAAGGGCCCTGCTGGCGGCTTCCTTTATACACGCCGGAGTGTCAAAATCAGGTTCTCCAACCTCTAGATGAACGATATGAGCACCTTTCCGCTCCAGCTCATGAGCTCTTTCAAGCACATCCATAACGATAAAAGAAGTAATATCCTGTGTGCGTTTGGATACCATCTTTCTGCTCCCGGTCAATACGAATTATACGACTTTATTCAACGGATATTCAATAATACCTTCTGCACCCTCTTTTAAAAGACGGGGAATGAGGTCTCTTACCGTCTCTGAGCGTACAACCACCTCCACCGCATACCAGTTCGATTCGTAAAGGGGTGAAATGGTAGGAGCATTGAGGCTGGGCAGCACCGAGACAACCGATTTCATTTTTTCCTCTGGAACATTCATTTTCAACCCAACTAGTTTTTCACCCAAAAGAGCGCCCTTTAACAAAAGAGCAATCTGTTCGATCTTTTCCCTTTTGACTCGATTCTTCCAGGCCTCATGATTGGCAATGAGCTGGGTGTTGGTTTTCATGAGCTCACGCACAATGCGAAGCCCGTGTGCCTTCAGGGTGCTTTCGGTTTCCGTAACCTCTACAACCGCATCGGCAAGGCCTGATACAACTTTGGCCTCGGTAGCACCCCAGGAAAATTCCACGGTCACATCAATATTTCGTTCTGAGAAAAACCGCTTGGTGTACGCCACCAGTTCAGTGGCAATCTTCTTTCCCTGAAGGTCTTCGATTTTTTTGACTGCAGACTCATAGGGTACGGCAACCACCCAGCGTGCCGGCCGAGAGCTGACCTTGGAGTAAATCAGATCCGCAACCACATGTACATCGGAGTCGTTTTCTGCAACCCAGTCTTTTCCCGTAAGGCCAGCATCAAGCGTGCCCTTTTCCACATACCGGGACATCTCCTGAGCCCTGCAGATGGCACATTCGATGGCGTCATCGTCGATTTCCGGAAAATAGCTTCTGCCGTTTATGTCTATCTTCCATCCCGAGCGCCTGAACAATGCGACAGTCGCACTTTGAAGGCTGCCCTTGGGAATACCTAATTTGAGTCGATCATTCACTTCTTGTATACCTCCTTTGGATCAAACACCGGGCTGTCTGAAATTTGGATGACCCCTTCCTCCAACTTTTTGAAGAAACAGCTTCGATGCCCTGTATGGCATGCGGCACCGCCCACCTGGTCCACCTTCAAAAGCACGGCATCATCATCGCAATCGATTCGAATCTCCCTGATCTTTTGAATGTTTCCGGATGTCTTTCCTTTTATCCAAAGATTCTGACGGCTTCGGCTGTAATAGGTAGCCCTGCCGGTTGAAAGCGTAAGCTCCCATGCCTCTCTGTTCATGAATCCGACCATTAAGACTTCGCCGGTTTTATAATCCTGAACGACGGCGGGTACAAGACCGTTTAGCTTGTCGAAATCCAGTTCAATCATCTGTGTCATCTTTCTTAATAGAACCTTCCTGCCCGCAAGGCTGAATATCAAACTTAATATATAGTGAATAAAAATTCAACAACCCGTGTGTAAAGTCAGCAATTTGGGATGACCTTCTAAGATTCTTGATATCCTCTTTTGCATTTGATAATCTACATACAAAAAGGCGATCAGGGTTTTTAGATAAATTTGTTCTGGATCAATAACAATTCTGTCTAAATACACGTTTAATCGGTTGCGGATAAACAGTCCGATTGATTGATGCTGTCAGACAACAACACATCACGATATACGAAACGATCTACAAAGCGAAAAATGCGGCGCATTTATGCAAAAATTTTCCGCTTTCTTTTCTGGATCTCCTTTTTGGGCGTGTTTGCAGGTGCGTTTACAGCAGCAGCACTTTATTTCTATCTCAGTGACGATCTGCCAAAAATTTCCACCCTTGCCGACTATCGACCACCCATAATTACCACCGTATACTCGGACGACAATCGAAAAATTGCAGAATTCTTCAAAGAAAGGCGGATAATAATCCCGCTTTCAAAGATGCCCGAACTTCTCAAAAAGGCATTTATCGCAGCCGAAGACGCCCGGTTTTACAAGCACAAAGGCATCGATATCGCCAGCATCATACGTGCATTTTTCAAAAATATCGAAGCAGGCGAAATTGTTCAGGGGGGAAGCACCATCACCCAGCAGGTGGCAAAATCCTTCTTTCTTTCCCCTAAGAAAAGTTATTTACGAAAGATGAAGGAAGCGATTTTAGCTTACAGAATCGACAAAACCTTTAGCAAAGAGGAAATACTTTTCCTGTACTTGAATCAGATATATTTGGGCCACGGCGCCTATGGCGTGCAGGCTGCAGCTGAAAATTATTTCGGGAAATCCGCTGAACAACTCGATCTGGCGGAATGCGCCATGCTTGCCGGGCTGCCGCAGGCTCCCAGCAGATACTCTCCTTTCAAGCACCCGGAAAGAGCAAAACAGCGGCAAATTTACGTATTGAACCGAATGGTCCAGGAAAGATTCATCACGCGCCAGCAGGCCACGGAAGCAATACATAAAAAGCTTGATATAAAACCCAGACGAAACTGGTACATTGAAGAAGTCCCCTTTTACACGGAACACGTTCGTCGGTATGTTGAAGAAAAATACGGCAAGGATGCGCTTTACAAAGAAGGACTCAAAATATACACAGCCGTTAATATCGAAATGCAAAAAATTGCAAGGGAGGAGATAAACAAGGGACTGCTGAACCTTGACAAACGACAGGGATACCGCGGCCCACTGGATCACCTGGCACCGGAAGCCATTGAATCCTATTCAAAAAAACTTCAGCAAGCTTTGGAAAACGATCCCCCGCAGCCCGGAAATATCATTAAGGGGGTTGTGATAGCGGTTGATGACACAAGCAAAACCGTAACGGTGCGCCTTGGAAATATGCAGGGTATCATCGAACTCAAAGATATGCGATGGGCAAGAAAACCTGATCCTGAGGTAGCCTATTACGAAGGCAGGCTTCGTGTACCCAGCGAAGCGCTTGAAGTGGGCGATGTAATCCTTGTCAGGCTCAAAGGAAAAAAGAAAGATTCGGATCTATGGGAGCTTGCGCTTGAGCAAACCCCAAAGGCCCAGGCCGCGCTTCTTTGTATGGAATCTGAAACCGGGTTTGTCAAAGTTATGGTTGGAGGGCGAGATTTCAAAGAAACCCAGTTCAACAGGGCTATACAATCCCGCCGGCAGCCGGGATCTGCTTTCAAACCGATAATATATGCGGCGGCAATAGACAAGGGTTACACACCGGCCACGGTAATCATCGACTCTCCCATCATTACCAAGGACCTTGAACGGGACTTTACCTGGAAGCCCAAGAATTACGAAGAAAAATTTCACGGTCCCACTCTTCTGCGAAAGGCGCTTGCAAAATCCCGAAACGTGGTCACCATAAAAATTTTGAAAGACATCGGTGTCGAGTATGCAATCGAATACGCACGGAAGCTGGGTATTACATCGAACATAAGCCGTAATCTTTCCATCGCCCTGGGCTCCTCCGGTGTCTCTTTGCTTGAAATCGTTCGTGCTTACTCTGTTTTCAACCATCTCGGAGAATTGATCGAGCCCATATTCATCCGGAAAATTGTTGATCGCGACGGAAACGTACTCGAAGAGATGGAGCAGAAGAAAAAAAGGGTCATCGATCGCAGCACCGCATACATCATGACCAGCCTGCTGGAAAGTGTCGTCAAAGAAGGAACAGGCTGGCGGGTGCGCGCACTGAAGCGTCCGGTGGCTGGCAAAACCGGAACCACAAACAATTTATTCGATGCATGGTTTGTGGGCTACACTCCAGAGTACACCACCGGTGTGTGGGTGGGATTTGACGAGGGCGGTTCCCTTGGAAAAGGAGAGACCGGCTCAAGAGCGGCAAGCCCCATCTGGCTGGGATTCATGAAAAGAATTTTAGAGGGTAAGCCCGTTAAATTATTTCAGGTTCCCGAAGAGGTGGTGTTTGCAAAGATCGATGCTGAAACCGGACTGCTTCCGATTCGGGAGTCAAAGAAAGTCCTCTTTGAGTGTTTCAAGGAAGGAACCGTTCCCACCAGGCACACCCAAAAACCAGATGCCATCAGTGAGAAGGCTGAATTTTTCAAGTCGATCATGTAACGAAACGGGGTTTTTCTTTAAACATTCTCTTAACGCTCCCTGCTCCACTCACGCAGTACACGATTGAGCCGCCGATAATTCTTAAAGGCCTTGCAAGCAAAACATATGCGATCCCTCAAGGTACTTCAATCAGAAAAGCACCCCATATATGAGCTTTGGAATCCAGAGGGATATCACCGGCACGTAGGTTATTATCCCGAGCCCCGCCAGCATGATGACCATAAACGGAGCGGCCCCCTTGAAAACATCCCACAGGGACATCCCCGAAATACCGCTTGCCACAAACAGGTTAAGACCCACCGGTGGGGTAATCATTCCGATTTCCATGTTAACGGTCATGATGATCCCGAAATGAATGGGGTCGATACCAAGCTTTAGGACAATCGGCAGAAAAAGCGGCGCTAAAATCAGAATCGCTGCGCTCGGCTCCATGAAATCCCCGACGAAATAAAGAAGAATATTTACAAACAACAGGAAAACCCATGGGGTCACCGCATGCTCTACTATCCATGCAGCAACAGCGGCCGGGATGCCTTCTGTTGTTAAAATAAAGGCAAAGAGCATGGCGTTGGTGATGATGAAAAGAACCATGGCCATGGTCACCGCAGAGCGGACAAACACAGCAGGCAGGTCTCGTATGGTAAGATCCCTGTAGACGAAAAGCCCAACGAAAAGAGAATAGAAAACTGCCACCGCCGCTGCTTCGGTGGGCGTAAATACGCCTCCGTATATCCCGCCCAGGACCAAAATGGGCATAAACAACCCTGGCAGTGCCCTCCAAAGAGCCCGGATTCGATCCGGCCACGGAGCCGGGGTGCCTGCCTTGAAATTTCTCATCCGAGCCACGATGATGGCGGTGAGAAGAAAAAGACCACCCATGAACAAACCCGGACCGATACCTGCCATGAATAGTTTCCCAACGGACTCTTCCGTGGCAACCCCATAGACAATCATGGGGATGCTGGGTGGAATCAAAATCCCCAGAGACCCCGCCGAACCAAGCAGTCCTACGCTGTACTTTTCACCATACCCGGAGGCTATCATGGCCGGAATCATGATGGAGCCGATGGCTACAACAGTCGAGGGGCTGGATCCTGAGATGGCAGCAAAGAACATACATGCCAGGATTGAGGCCACGGCCAGCCCGCCGCTGTAATGTCCCACAAACGCGTTGCATGCATCGATAAGCCTTCGGGAAACCCCTCCCGTGGACATGATATTGCTTGCAAGAATGAAAAAAGGGATCGCCATAAGCGTGAAATGGTCGATGCCGTTGTAAAGTTTCTGGGCAACGGCCATAAGCGGTAATGTTTCATGATACCAGAAAGTTACGATTACCGACAGACCCAGGCAAATGGCAAGCGGCGTGCCCAGTAACAGGAAAAAGAAAAAAACAACGAACAGGGTGATACCCAGGCTCTCCATCAGGCTCTCCTTCTCGTTGCGGGTGCAAATTACAGTGTGCTCATCGGTCGACTTTTCGAATCAGCTTCTTCTTATCCTCTTCGGACAGTTCGTGCATGCGATCTGCCTCGATTGTCCGGCCTTTAAGCACAGAAACCAGCCGTTCAATAAACCTGGCACTGAGCAGCACACCGCCCACCGGAACCGCCATGTAGCCGATTTCCATGGGAATACGCAAATCTCGAGACAGCAATTTGCTTCGACTGATAAATTGGGCGAATTCAAAACCTTTGATCGCTACGATAATCCCGAAGAGGACACTGCAAAGAATGGCAATGATGATGAGGATACGCTGTATGGAGGGATCAAACTTTTTTACCAGAAGATCAACCCCGATATGAATATTTTCTCTGACCCCCAGGCTTACTCCGAAAAAAGTACACCAGATCAGCGACATGACGGTAATCTCATAGGACCCACTCCATCCGGTGCCGAACACATACCGCAAGATCACTTCCTGAAAGGTTAAATAAGAAGCCAAACCGAGCAGCGTTACCACAATAATTTCTTCTGCCATACCCCAGAGATGGATGATTTTTTGCATCATGATCCATCACAAAGCGGTTTGCCTCGGCTGAGATACAGAACTCAGCCGAGGGAATTAAGTATTGGGTCGGATAGTTTTCTAAGACTTCATCGCTCCATGAGCTATCAACAACTTTATCGTGCAATCATGCCAAAGGCATGGAAAACTCCCCGCCCCCTCAATGAAATCAAACGAATTATTTCATCTTGTAAATCTCTTCGATCCAGCGCAAAGGAATGATGTCTGGAGTCGCCTTGTGAACCGGCTCAAGGGCTTTTCGCATCACGGCTTTTTCTTCCTGATTCAATGTATAGATTTGAAGCCTGCCAGAGGTCTTGGCATATTCCTTGATCTTGGCCATCTGGCTTTCGTTGAGTTCCAGTGCCTTTTTCCGTTCCTCGATGGTTACCTGCTTCAAGATAGCTTCCAGTTCGGTTCTGATATCATCGGGAAGCTTGTTCCAGAATCTTTCGGATGTGGTAACCAGATACCCGATATAGCCGTGGTTGGAGATCGTCATATATTTTTGAACTTCATGAAATTTCTTGGAGTAAATATTCGATGCCGTGTTTTCCTGGCCATCCACCACCCCCTGCTCCAGAGCATTGTATACTTCGGCAAAGGGAAGCTTCAGCCCCACAGCGCCCAGTATTTTCATTTGGGCCTCCAGAACATCGGAACTCATGATACGGAATTTGATTCCCTTAAAATCTTCCGGTTTGATAAGGGGCCGCACATTGTTGGTAAAGTGTTTAAATCCATTATCCCAGAACGCAAGAGCCTTAAGACCCCGTTTTTTTAACATGCCGAATATTTCCTGCCCGATGGGCCCATCGATCACCTTATGGCATACCTCGGGGCTGGAAAACAGAAAAGGCTGGTCGAAAATCTGCAACTGTGGGACAGAGCCCACAAACTTGGCTGAAGACGGGGCGACCATCTCGATGAAACCGGCAGAAAGGGCCTCAATGGCCTGATTGTCGTCATACAGCTGGGAGTTGGGAAAGACCTGAACCCTGACTTTGCCCTTCAGGGCATTGTTGACTCGCCGGGCAAACTCATTTGCAGCCCATCCTTTGGGGGTGTTTTCCGCCACCACGTGAGAGAAGCGTATTCGAATCGGTTTTTTCTTTGCCAATGCCGTGGGAACAACGATTGAAAAACATAAGAATACAATACCCAAAATCAAAAAAAATCGTCTCATTTCATTACCTCCTGGTTTTGATGTTGTGTTTAAACATAAAAATCTATCCTTTTCCCGATACTTCACTCGGAAAAAGTGGCCCTTCTAAGGGCAGTTGAAATAAAAAGCCAGTTGTAAGTTTAGAACAGGAAGGTGAGCATCGGTTTGAGGCAATGCTAACAGAAACGGAAACGGCCGTCAATCATCCTATTTCTGATTTTTATGTCAGAAATTTTCTTACAATGCTTACCGTCCATCAGGGTTCAACCAGACGGTTTTGAATGGCGAATCTCGAAAGTTCTGCATTGTTGCGAAGATTCAGTTTTTTTAAGAGGCGAAGCCTGTAAGTGTCCACCGTCTTTACGCTGATATGATAGGACTCTGCGATCTCCCTGTTGGTTTGTCCCATTGCAAGCCGTCGCAAAACCTGCAACTCGCGCATGGAAAGACAATCCAGAGGTGATCTGCCGTTATCTCCTCTTGCCACCCTAAGCGCCAGTACCTCAGCTGCCGAGGGTGTTAAAAATCTCTTTCCTTCTTTTTACCTTCCGGATGGCTACCACAAGCTGCTCGGAAGCCGAACGCTTGGTGATGTATCCAATTGCACCGGCTTCAATGGCACGAACCACATACTGTTCTTCTTCATGCATGGTAAACACAAGAACCGGAAGCGCCGGATAAAGGGATTTTAGCTGGCGGATCACCTCAAGCCCGTCCATGCCCGGCATGGACAGATCGATAACCGCAACATCAGGCGAGTGCTTCTGCACTTGCCCGATGGCCTCTTTTCCGTGCGAAGCTTCGGCAGCCACCTCCATATCGCCGCTTTCTTCAACAATGCGACGCAGTCCTTCCCTTACGATAACGTGATCGTCTGCCAAAAGAACTCTGATCACAAAACCTCCACAGAGTCGGTGTCCATGGGCAGTTTGCAAAAAATACGGGTACCTGCTCCCGGTTTTGATTGAATCTTTAATACGCCTCCTGCCAGATTGGCCCGCTCCTTCATTCCCGCCAGCCCGAAACCTCTCGATTCCGCTATGGCCTCTGTGTGAAATCCCTGGCCGTCGTCTTCCACCCTTAAAAGCAGGTGCCCGTTTAGCACCTTAACCTTGACTTCCACATGCCCGCAAGCGGCGTGCCTTGCGGCATTGGCTTCATTTAATGTTTTGTGGTTGGGATTCATTAATGCACGGCTTAAAGCCGTCATGCCGGATAAGGTTTTTGCAGGCTTAACGTGTTCAGAAAGATAGGCTGAAAGATGATTCTTTATCATCTCAACCCTGCTTATAGCCTGTCTTTCGGCCTGACTGAATGCAGATGCTCTCAGCGAAGAATAATAGAGATAGCCCCCAGAGGATGCGGAAAAAAACGCAAGCAGGGCCAATACTGATAGGATATGCCGAAGGTTCATTTTCTAAAGGCTCCAACCAACAATCCTAAAAAAGAATCTTATAAAGATACCAGGAAAAGCCATAACAGTAAACCCCGTTAGAGAACGATGTTCTCTAACGACTATAGAAGGTTGCATTAAACCACCATCTATAATTCCACCAACATGAGTCGGTGGGTTTCTCTAACGGGGTAAAGGTACAACAAGAAAGCAGCAATACCTCACATGCCTTCAAACCGAGGCGATCTATCAGCTCTTGTGTTCTAGTTTAACCTGACCTTCGGTGCACATTAACAGCTGTAGCATTCTTTGCTTGACAGAAAACCATCCCCGGAATACACTGCCAGCTAACATCCATAACATCTGCACCTTGAAAATAACGGGATACATCTCATGAAAGTAAATGCCGCCGATCGGATAATCGTAGCCCTGGACCACCCCCATGATCTGGAAAACCCGGATCGAGCCATCGAAGTTAAGGATGCCATAGACATCGTCCAGAAGCTAGAAGGCCTTGTTTCCTTTTTCAAGGTGGGCTGGCCTCTTTTTCTTGCCAAAGGAGGCGAAGCGATCGTAGGAGAACTTGTTAAGCGGGGAAAAAGGGTTTTTCTTGACCTTAAATATGGGGACATCCCGGAAACCGTAAAAAGACTGATGCAAAGAGTTGCAGCCGGGGGAGCGGAATTCGTAACCTTAAATGCCTCAACCAGAGCGGTTCGTGCGGCTGTAGAAGCAAGAGACGCCATCTGCGGCTCTAAGCTGAAAATATTAAGGGTCACCCTTTTAACAAGCCTTGATGAATCTGATCTTAAAATGATGGGATATGCGATCTCCGCCAAAGACTATGTTTTAAGAATCGCAAGAACAGGCCTTAAGGCAGGATGTGACGGCATCATCTGTTCGGCCGGGGAGGCTGGGGAAGTTAGAAAGGAAGTGGGAACCGATTTTCTTATCGTAACCCCCGGTATCAGGCCTGCCGGCATGGATACGGACGATCACAAGCGCTCGGCCACACCAAAAGAGGCGGTTATGGCAGGTGCCGACTACCTTGTGGTGGGAAGACCCATCACCCGTTCGGCCGATCTGCGCGCAGCAGCATCACAAATAATCGAAGAAATGCAGGCTGCATTTGACGCTCTGGGATGAAAAGAGCTGTCACTCCCCGAAAACTGCCATTGGGCACACCTTTCTGTCTTATCATCCAAGCAGTACACGATTGCGCTGCTGATGATCTATTCTGCGATCTAAAAGCTTTGCGGGAAAAACTCCCCCATCCGTCAAATAATTAAGCGCTTCTTCTATGGTTGTCTTATTGACATTCCACAATTTTTTAGCAAGTATCGTCACTACCTTACGAATTCAGAGAATATGAGCCTTTTCCCCCTCGATCTAAAGATTGCCGATACCATTGTCCGGGTGCGGGCACAATACCGCTTCAAAACACCGGATGCCATCCAGCGGGGTACTCCGGTAGCCTGTGGGGCCGATTATATCGTAACCAATGATGGAGTATGGTGGCGATTTAAGGCAGTTAAGGTGTTACCTGTTGAGAATCAATAATCTGAATGCCTTATCCTCAGGGCATCGATGTCCCCTTTGTATTGAACGAAGATAACCGATCACAACGCTAAATGACACCAAAAATCAATGATCCGCTGTTTACAAGCCCTTCTTCGACATTGAAAAAGCTGCCTAAAAACCGCTTGTGCACCACCGGTGACATCAATATGATAGGTAGACTGCTTACCTGGCAGCGGGGTATGGTTTACCACCCCATGCCTACTTTGATCGTGCCCAGTGGTCGACTATCTTTTGGCCGTAGTAAATGGCTGCCTTCTAATACCGACATTTTTGTCCCCGTTGAAGCCCTATCACTTATTTTGCGTGCCAAGTTCCGGAGTGTGCTCAAAAAACCGGATCTTTTCGACTCGGTTCCAGCTGATCTCTGGCAAAAAGACTTGGGGTTCATTGCAAACCGATGAACAAAGGGGAAAAGGTCATGCCGGAATCTGACAGTCACAAAAGGGCAAAGAGCAAGGCAGCCAGCTGCACCGAGAAAACGGAAATATCGTTACGCTGAAATCGCAAGCTGGATGCGGGTACTCCGTCACCCTCATTATCACTGTCACAGAATGGAACGAAGGTACATTTTTGGTACTTCCGGTACATGAGGAAATTTCGAATCAAGGATTCGTTGCATGAAGAAAGCAGAGGCCCAACAAGAGCTCATAAAATGCAGGAGGGAAAAGCCTACAAGGCACTGAAATCAGCACGGTCTTGTACAACATGCGGGCTAAGATATTAACCAACAGTTTTACAAAATTAGGTAGGGCTATGCCCTTTGCCTGCTTCAGATAAATTTCATATTTATACGCAAAAATATCACAATAAATTTTATTAATATCAATTAGTTGAACTAACCATAAAATATTTATTTCATTTTTTTTTAATAAGTGGTAATCTTTTAAAAATGAAATTCAACATTAAATTGTAGAAAATTAAATGAATAATTATGCCATCAAGCCAGGTGCTGAGAACGAGTTTTATTTCCAATGGCATATCACTGAAAAATGCAATTTTCGGTGCAAACACTGTTACCACGCCGATTACACTTCTGCTAATGAATTGAGTTTAAACGAATTAATCCTGATCGCCGACAAGATTGATGCCACGTTGAGGAAATGGAATAAGGATGGAACACTATCCATAACAGGGGGAGAGCCGTTTATGGTTATGGATAAGCTATTTCCCCTTTTGAAGCACATCAACTCCCTTGAGACCATCATCCATTTCGATCTCTTGACCAATGGATCGCTGCTTGATGAGGCCACTATATCGGAGCTAAAGGAATTCAGAAAGTTGAGAAGGGTCCAGGTCTCCTTGGAAGCTGGAAATCAAAAGCTGAACGACCGGATAAGGGGTAAAGGCAGCTTTGAAAAAACTTTATCCGCTATCAGGCTATTGAAAGAAAATGGTTTTCACGTGGCGGTGATGATGACCATCAGCCACATGAATAAGAATGAGGTTGAACCCCTCATTGAACTCCTTAAAAAAAACAGTGTTGATACTTTTTCTGCCGAACGATTCATCCCCGAGGGGGTGGGCGCGGGGCTTAAAGATGAGTTTCTTACAGCCGGCGAGGTAAGGGAGGTATTTCAGAAAATCTATTCCATTGCAATGAAAGAGGATAAGATAAGGCTTCTATTGTACCGTCCTCTATTTGCGCTCCTTGATGGGAACGATCCTACCGTTGGCGCACTGTGCTCAGTCGGAAACAATGCATTGACCATTATGCATGACGGGACCATCTATCCCTGCCGGCGTCTGCCTATTCCCATTGGGAACTCCATGACGGACAGCTTTTACAAGGTGTGGTACACGTCTGAAATCTTGTGGAACGTCAGAAACCAAAAAAAAATTAAAGGAAAGTGCGCTGATTGTGATCTTATACCGGTATGCCGTGGTTGCCGCGCAATAGCTTATGCCCTGACCGGCGATTACCTTGCTGAGGATCCCCAATGCTGGAAATAAATCAGAACGATACTTTTACGCTATGCGAGAATATCTTTCTTCAGAAGATTACTGAGCTTGGAAAATACTGGGTTTTCAATATCGACTCGGGGGAACATTACAGCCTCAACGAAACTTCTTACTGGATACTGGAACAGATCGCTGAGGGTTTGGCTGTAAAAGATGTTTTGGGGGGGTTCCTGGACAGCTTTGAAGTGGATGAAAATCAAGGCAAAGATGATTTTCAAGAAATAATAGCTGGCTTTCTAAACGAAGGGATTATCAAAAGGAGGGGGAAAAATGAAAAAGGATAAAAAACGAGCCTATGAAAAACCAATCTTGAAAAAAGAGAAGACCATGAAATTTCCGATAGAGATTATCAACTCTTCAGGCAAGAGGATCGTTTGCAGGCAGTGCTCTTCGTGTCATGGGTGCCGTTAATTCACTGCTGGATTTTTTGTTTGTAGCAAAAGACTTGTATTATTTGTTTTTCACCTCAGATTTAGGTGAGGGCTGGTTACATGGCAAATGCTGACAAATCTTTCAGAGACTTGGAACTATTGAATGTTAAAATTGATGTCTGGATTGATGAAGA
>JAFDFZ010000042.1 GCA_019309565.1 Deltaproteobacteria bacterium | reverse complement strand
GTGTTTTCCCGCTTGATAAGCGGGATGTCCTAAGCGTCTCCTTTAGATGTGAAGCAGGGGGAAAAGTTCTGCTCTTTTTATGGTGGTCCCAACGGGACTCGAACCCGTGTTTTCGGCGTGAGAGGCCGATGTCCTAGGCCACTAGACGATGGGACCCTCAAGGCTAGCTCTATCTGATTAGCCGAACCTGCAGGTTTTGTCAAGCACAAGAATCGCTTAGGCGTATCCCGAACTTTCATAAGGTGTATTATCGTTAGGTGGATTGGGGTTTCACGCCCTTTCGATAGCCTACACATATATAGAGAATCGGGCCTATGAAAGGAATCAGGGTTATAAGGCCCCATATGAGCTTTTTATCCATCCCCCCGAAATCTTTGCGCGCAATATCGATGATGGCCCAGCAGGTAGCCAAAAAAAACAGAATCCCGCCACCGATTATAACAATGGCAAAGCCCAAGGCTATCCTTTCAATATATCAGAGATCTTGAATATGATATCCACGTAATACTTGCTGCGGTTATAGTACCAGATCACTTTCTTAGCCTTTTTTCTATCGATCTGCGGTTGCCAGCCATGGCGCTTTAGATAGTTTGCCACACTTGCAATGGCGTCTGCATGACAGAAGAGGTCGATCCGGCCGTCATTATCTCCATCTCTGGCAAAAATCAGAATATTACTCGGCATAAACTGCGAGATCCCAAGCGCTCCGGCATAGGAGCCCTTAACTTTGAGCGGATTGATCTTTTCCCGATCCGTATACTTAAGAAAGGCTTTCAGCTCATTATAGGCCCACTTTGATTTTCGAGCCACCCATTTATCGTAGCGCTCCCTTGAAACATCTGAAATATCTTCGATCCGCTTCCAGAAACTCTCCCGTACCGTAGGATCAGACAGTGCCGCTATTGTGGACAGCGTGCTTAAGACCGAGTTGTTCCCAACCCCGGTTCCCAGTTGGGTCTCCACCAGAATAATGGCCGTCACCACCTCCCGGTCCACCCCATAGATCCTCTCGGCACGGGAAAGTTCCGCCTTATATTGTTTCATGTACTTTCGAGCCTTGCGGATGGATTTGCTTGAGGTAAATTGATCGTAATTTAACCTGGCTTCCCGGTGCCTGAGAAACCGGGATACGCCTTTAATGTCGAAATATACCCGGGAGTCTTCATATATTTTTCCGATTCTTTCCTGATGAAATCCGTCGTCAACAAGCTGCTTTTGAAGAGATGAAAAATAATTGATTTTTTCCACCGGAGCCTGTGCAAAAAGGATGCTGGCAAAAAGGAGCACAAAACAACCGATGACCACCTGCCCTGTAAGAATCCGCTGACTTTGCGCCATTTTCGATTTAATTCCTTTCATAAACGCAAAATATATCGCATTTCAGCGACAATACTCAGTAGATTGGAACGAGGTTAAATTGGCCGAACAATCGCATTTTGAAGCGTGTGAAAAAGCAACCATTTAGGCTCATGGCATAGATTTCACCGAGGCCTGCTGGCGTTTTCGAATAATGGGATTCATAAGACTGTCCTATATCACAGAAAGAGGTTTGAAATCCAGATTTTTTTGATCTCAAGCCGACTGCATTACGAACAAATTAGGGGATATTCCATTTCTTGCCGGTTTTCCTGTGAAGTGATATATGACATAATATCACAACTTCTTATCAAGACACAGGTTTGATGAAATCGACCAGAAGCGTATTTACATGCCAGGCTTGCGGGTATCAGGTTCCCAAATGGATGGGCAAATGCCCGGATTGCGGCCAGTGGGACACATTGGTTGAAGAAATCCAAACGCGACACGATTTTGCGGGCTCCGGTCGTACCATGGCCGCCAGCAGCGAACCGGTTCCCATTGACACCGTTGAAATTGAAGATGAAGCACGACTTATGTCCGGAATTGCAGAATTGGATCGTGTTTTGGGTGGAGGGCTTGTTCCCGGCTCCCTGGTGCTGATCGGAGGAGATCCGGGAATCGGAAAATCCACGCTGATGCTTCAGGCCCTGCATGCACTGGCAGGCGATGAGCACAAGGTGCTGTATGTTTCGGGCGAGGAATCCGTAAGACAGCTGCGGCTTAGAAGCAAGCGGCTTAAGACCAAGTCGGCAAACCTTCTGGTGGCTTCAGAGATCGATCTGGAACGAATCCTATCGATGGTGGAAACCATTCGGCCGGCTGCCTTGGTGATCGACTCGATTCAGACCATGTACAGTGCGGATTTAACTTCAGCTCCGGGCAGCGTCAGCCAGGTGCGAGAGTCGGCGACTCGGCTGATGTTGATGGCCAAAAAAACGGGGGTGCCTACCTTGCTGGTGGGCCATGTCACGAAAGACGGCGCCATTGCAGGCCCCCGGCTGCTTGAACACATGGTGGATACGGTGCTCTATTTCGAAGGAGACAGGAACCATGTTTTCCGAATTCTAAGAGCTGTAAAGAACAGGTTTGGCTCCACAAATGAAATCGGTGTGTTCGAAATGAAAGAAAAGGGACTTGCCGAGGTTCCGAATCCGTCCGCGGTGTTTTTATCTGAACGTCCCGCCCATGCGTCCGGATCTGTCGTGACGGCCAGCATGGAAGGCACACGGCCGATTCTTGTGGAGCTTCAGGCTCTGGCCAGCAGCACCAGTTTCGGCACTCCACGCCGCACCATACTGGGGCTCGATCAAAATCGGGTTGCACTGCTGGTCTCCGTAATGGAGAAAAAGCTGGGCATGCATTTACTGAGCCATGATCTGTTCATGAATGTAGCCGGAAGGGTGAAAGTGGATGAGCCGGCTGTAGACCTGGCCATCGTTTCCGCCGTTGCATCCAGTTTCCTGGATCAACCGATTCAGGACAGGTCGGTGGTTATAGGCGAAGTTGGGCTTACCGGGGAGGTCCGGGCAATCGGACAGATTGAAGCCCGGGTGATGGAGATGAAAAAAATGGGATTTACCAGCTGCCTGTTGCCGGAAAGCAACCTGAAGCGACTGGCAGGGATAGAAGGCGTCGAGCTTCTGGGGGTCAAAACGATTTCCGAAGCAGTGGAATTGTTGTTCTCGTAACTTTCGCACACGTGATTCTTTGAAAAGTCTTATATGCCGATGTCGAATGAAATTTTATAGGGTAAGATACTTTTTACCGGTGTAATTATTTTGCCTGCAAAAATTTTATTCGACTTGGAGGCATTCGCTATTTTACGGAAAATTAGGGCGTGAAACTCGAGTTATTCTAAACAACGATATGAATTCAAAGCAGCGGTGGGAAGATCATTATTCGCGACAGGCGAAAAAAGATCGTTACCCGGCACGGTCGGTTTACAAGCTTAAAGAAATCCAGCACAAATATCGCCTCATCAATAAAGGGGACAAGGTGCTTGATCTTGGATGCGCTCCGGGCTCCTGGCTTCTGTATGCAGCATCGCTTACCGGAGCATCGGGCCGCGTGGTCGGAATAGATCTTAAACCGGTATCCGTATCACTGCCTTCTTACGTGCAGGTCCATATCGGAGATGTGCTGTCCATGGATGCGGAGATGTTTAAAAAGCTGGGAGAGGATTTCAACATGGTGATGAGCGATATGGCCCCGGCAACCACGGGCCGAAAGGACGTGGATGCGGCAAGATCATTCACCTTATGCTGCCGGGCCTTAAGGATCGCCTCCTTTTGCCTTTGTACCGGAGGGTCTTTTATATGCAAGATATTCCAGGGGGAGGATTTCATGGGATTTATCCATCAGGTGAAATCGGTTTTTCATCGACACAAGATCATTAAACCTCAAAGCAGCCGGAAAGCCAGCAGGGAAGTTTACGTCATCGGTTTGAACAAAAAACAGGAGGGAGTATGTCAGGTCACAGCAAATGGTCTACCATTCGACATAAAAAAAGCGCCGTAGATGCGAAAAGAGGAAAAATATTCTCAAAACTGATCAAGGAGATTACCGTCGCCGCAAGGGTCGGTGGAGGGGCGGATCCGGCCTCCAACCCGCGTTTAAGAGCCGCTATTGCAGCAGCCAAGACCGAAAACATGCCCAAGGAAAATATCGAGCGAGCGATCAAGAAAGGTGCCGGAGAAATCGAGGGCGCCAATTACGAGGAATCCGTTTACGAGGGATACGGCCCCGGGGGGGCCGCAGTACTGGTGGAGTCGCTTACGGACAACAAAAACCGGGCGGTTGCAGAAATTCGTCATATATTCGCGAAAAACGGTGGAAATTTGGGCGAATCGGGGTGTGTAGCATGGATGTTTCAAAAGAAGGGGTATATCAACATCGAGAAAGACAAAGTGGATGAAGATGTTCTCATGGAAATCGCGCTGGAAGCGGGTGCCGAAGATGTTCGAGAAGACAACAACAGCTTCGAGATTGTAACCGATCCCAAGGATTTCGAAACAGTGAAAGAAGCCATCGAAAAGGCTTCCATTCCCTACGTCGTCGCGGAAATTACCATGCTGCCGCAGTCTACGACAAACCTTCAGGGAGCTCAGGCCGAACAGATGGTTCGATTGATGGAAGCATTGGAAGACTGTGACGACGTGCAAAAAGTTTATACCAATGCCGACATTCCCGATGAAATCGTAAACAGTATATGATTGAAGGTTAGGACTTTTTTAGCCCCGCACTGACAGACATAGACATTTCGTAGGCAGCGATCGATTTGTCCTACCGCCATATCCATGGTTGTCCGTATGGATCTGTGGTCAGCTACTCGTCCATTTGAACGATGTCTACGCCCTCGGGGATTTGAAACTCAAACAGGGAATCCGGCAGCTTCTGATCATACGAAAAATCGCTAAGCCCAATCCGGGTTTCATCTCCATAATCGTTTTGCGTGATCACCTGAGCCACATCGAAGGTGTCCGGCAAAATGGACAAATAAACAGCCGCCAGATCATAGGTTTTCTTTTTTGGGATGAGCTTTATGACATAACGAGATTTTTCCCCTTCCGGCTGAAGGGATAGCTGGAAGTTTTTCCTAATCCGCCGGATGTCTGAAAGGAAACCGGCACCTTTGCCTTCTCCGAAAAATACAGGCGCCTTTCCGACCATCACCTGGCTATCTTCCGGCCGATAGATCCACAATTTCTTTCCATCTGTAATGATCACCTGTTTTTCAGGTGCCTCGTACTCCCATCGCATCTTGCCGGGATGCTTGACATACAGCCTGCCGGAGGCGCTTTCCGTCATCTGCATTGCCTTGAGTGTTGAAATTTGAAAAAACCGAGCAGAAAAGCCCGAACCGGAGTAACGCCTTTCGACCCCTTCAAGGATTTCTTCAAGTGTCAAAGCAAATACCGGCAAAGATAAGACAAACAGGCTCGACATCAACAGCACTCCAGCGCAAAACGCCCTGAAGAAGCTTCTCCTTATATCGAAGAAATTTCTCATTTAGTTCCTCCGGTTAATCCTCAGAGCCAAACCGGCTGGTTTCAACAACATCTGGGCTGTCAGGGAAATATTCGGATTTTCCGTAAACCGCATGGCTGATTCTATCGATCATTTCCATCTTTTCCTGAGCTTCTTTCATATCCAGGTTGGGAATACGAATGCCCCGAAGCATCAGCGTTTCCACATTATGGGTTTTCAGCATCTCCCGATATCGTTTGGCCCTCTGAATGCTTTTAAAATAAAGTTGCTTTCTATTCTGCAGTGTCTCATATATATCGTCATCCTCTTGAGTCTCTTCAAATAACCTTAAGAGGAACTCAAGGCAGGCTGCATCAAGATCTTTCATCTTTTTGAAAAAATTGCACAAAAAAGAAATCCTGCTTTCCGTTTCGTTAAACCGGGCGTTTCTCAGTTTTACCTTGACATGGAATGCCTGGCTTTCCGGAACATTTTGATCGATCTGCTCAATAAGCCTTCTGTCCAGTTTTTTGGAAATGTTCAACCGGGAGATGAACCTTGCAGCAACCGATTCGGGGAGGGTCACATGCAGGGTTGGCCGGTTGTCCGGGAAAAAAATCGCCACCTTTAAGAGCGATCCCATCAGGTGTTCAAGTACCCGCTGTTCGTCTTGTTTCTTAAACTCCAGGGTTTCAAGAAGTTCCTCGAGTTGAACCTGCATGTCTTCATCTGGATAAAAAATAAGTGAATAGAGAATCTCCCCCTCTCCATCTGCTTGTTCCATCAACATCCTTTCAAGTTCCTCAACGGAAGGATCGTGATAGGTAGAATCGATAAAATGAAGCGCATCGTCGCTCAGGGTAAATCCTTTTTGCAAAATCCCCCAGATGGATTCGGCGAGCAGTCGGCAATTTTTTTCGGTTTCTTGCCCCATAGCCTATTCTTTGCTCCACACTTCAGGCATTGAACAATTTGGGATTCATTTTGACCCATAGTCCAATCCCAAATCGATCTCTCAATTTAATCGCCAAATTCAGGCCGTGCCGCGCTCTGAACCTGCAGCTTCTAAGGCCGGCCATTAACATAACACCAAAAACACAGAAGTAAAGCATTGTCTGCCTGCGATTCTCGGCTAATTACTCCTTGCCATGCGTTGTTTCCCTACGACATAACCCCGTATTTCTTAAGTTTCTTATGCAGCGTTTTTCTGGTAATACCAAGTCGGCGAGCCGCTTCGCTTTTGTTGCCCGATGCTGACTCAAGTGTTTTCAGTATGGTTGTCTTTTCAACCTCATCAAGCGGTACATCGGCCAACATTTCCAGTGGGCCGTCGTGCTGCGGCTCCTCTTCCGGAGATGACGCGATGGGGAAAAGTTCCCTGTCCAGGTATTCCGAGCGGGCCAGCACCACAGCGCGCTCCACCGCGTTCATCAATTCCCGAACATTTCCGGGCCAGTCGTAACGAAGCAGCCGGTCCATAGCCTGGGGGGTGATTCCTTTGATGTTTTTGCGGTTCTGTTCCGCAAAACGCCGCAGGAAGTGTTCCATTAACAATGGGATGTCCTCTTTTCGCTTTCTAAGAGGCGGTATATCCAGGCTCACCACGTTTAGCCGGTAATATAGGTCTTCGCGGAATTTACCTTCCGCTATCAACTCCTTCAAATTCCTGTTCGTGGCTGCAATCACCCTCACGTTGACCGCAATCACTTCCTCGCCACCCACACGGGTGATTTCTCTTTCCTGCAGCACCCGTAACAGCTTCACCTGCATGGTCAAGCTCATTTCGCTGATTTCGTCTAAAAACAGGGATCCGTTGTGAGCCTGGACGAATTTTCCTTCTTTTCTGCGATCCGCACCCGTAAATGCTCCTTTTTCATGACCAAAAAGCTCGGATTCAAGCAGTGTTTCGGTTATGGCAGCGCAGTTGATCTTGACAAACGGTCCATGTTTTCTCGGGCTGTTGAAATGGATGGCGCCTGCGATCAGTTCTTTGCCGGTTCCAGACTCCCCTGTGATCATGACCGTTGCCTCGGCAGGTGCCACCTGGGCCACCGTCTCAAGAAGCCTTATCATGGAGGGACTGTTACCTATTATGTTTTGCCGGTCAAAATGCCTGCCCAGGGTTTCTTTGAGCTGCCGGTTTTCTTCTTTCAGGCTCACATGTTCCATGGCTCTTTGAATGGTGATCCTCAACTTCTCGAAATCAAGAGGCTTGGTCAAATAATCGTATGCCCCTTTCTTTAAGGCTTCAACCGCTGTTTCCACAGAGGAATACGCCGTCATGATCACCACCGGTATTGCAGGGTTCATGGATTTTATGGCACCCAGAGCCTCGATACCGGATACTTTCAGCATGCGAATGTCCATAAGAATCAGGTCAAACGCCTGTTGTTTAACCGACTCGATTGCTGTTGAACCGTCGTCCGCTTCCCGGATATCGTATCCCCAGCCGCTTAGCAGCGTGCGAAGCATGGTTCGATGGGCACTGTCGTCATCCACTACCAGCAAGGTGGCCTTGTCTTTCATGATTCATTACTCCAAGAGGTATGGTAATATGATGGTGAACGTAGTTCCTTTCCCCTGTATGCTGGTTGCATAAATCTCCCCGTTGTGGCTTTCTATAATCTTATGGGCGATTGCCAGACCAAGACCGGTTCCCGAAGCCTTTGTGGTGAAGTAAGGATCGAATATGTGAGCCATGTCCGTTTCCTTGATGCCGGCACCGGTATCGGTAATCTTGATCTCAAGCTGATTTTTTTTTCCGTTTCTTTCAAGCTCGATAAACAGCTCCCCGCCTTTTTCCATGGCATCGATTGCGTTTAAATAAAGGTTCAAAAAAACTTGATTCATCTTATCGGAGTCCAGGTAAACCATATGCGGCTCCGTGGATAATCGAGTGTGAATGGTGATATTTTTTTCAGCAGCCTGGCGCTGCACAAGCTTAAGAGAATCTTCGATAAGAGATTTTATCGAAGTGGGCTTTTTACTGATGGACAGCGGTCTTGCAAATTCGAGCAGCTGGCTTACAACGCGGTTCAATCGATCCACTTCTTGAACCATGATAGAGGCGGTCTGCTGGTCTTCAGGTATATCGCGATAGCGCTCCTTAAAATAAGTGGCAAACCCCTTGATAGAGCTCAGGGGATTTCGTATTTCGTGGGCCACACCGGCTGCAAGCCTTCCCACCGTGGCCAACCGCCGGCTCCTTTCCACCTCTTGGCGCAAGGACTTAACCTCGCTAAGATCCCTTAAAAGCAACACATATCCCTGGGAGCTTCCCGATTCATCCTTGAGTACCGCAGCGCTGATAGAAAGAGGAATCTTGCTGCCATCTGGCAGAGTGCAATCAAATTCCTTTTCGATCAAACCGTCCTGTTGATCAAGCATTTCGACCTGTTTGCAGAGATCGTCGGGAAGAATGTTCCTGGCGGCCTTTCCGACGACCTTTTGGCCGGTAAGGTGCAGCAACGATTCTGCGAACGCGTTGATGGAAGCAATGTTTTTTTGAGTATCAACGGCCACAAGCCCGATGGGCATGTTCTCGACAAGCGTATCGGAAAAAGCTTTTATTCGAGACAGAGATGCCTGGGTGGCTCTATAGCTCTGAAACAGAAAAAGCAGGATAATTCCGGCAAACCCGACCAGGAGCAACACCATCACCATAATCAAGAAATGCCGCGTGTCCGATTTAAGAGCCGCATCCATGGAAGTCATATCCAGGCCGACAAAGATGTTAACCGGTCCTTCAGGTTCCTGGGGTTCACCTTCCACCGGTGCTCGGAATGCTCTTCGGAACATCATCCCCATCATATGCCTGTGGGGCATCCACGATGGCCTGTTGGGTCCGGTAGGTTCAAATTTACGAAAAACTTCAAAGATTCTCTTTCCGTTCGAATCTTCAACGATGCGCCACTGAACCACCTCGCTTTTCGCCACGGATTGCAGATCCAGTCCCGTTCCATGGCGATTTCCGATGTATGCAGGATTATTGTGGGCAAGGATGGTGCCACTGGTATCGGCCACCAGCAAATACTCGATGTCCGGCTGCTGTGCTGTTTCAGTCAACAGCCTTTGTAGCTGCCGGTTGGTCCAGTGCATTCCCATGCCCGTTCTGGTTCCGGCCTCAAAGGAGCGGATCAACGCTGCGCCCTTTTCGGTAAGCAGGCGGATGCTGTTTTCTTTTTGCCGATTTACATTTTCAACGGCAATAAAAGCGAAGATGGGAAACAAAACACCCACCGCACCGATAATGATCCACGGCGAAAGTCCCATCCAAAACTTGTTTTGCGTCAAACGTGCTGTTTTCACTGTTATACGTGCTTTATTGTCCCATTCAGGGATTTGGAGAAAAATCCTTGCTTTTACCCCGTAGTTGCATAAAACACATGGCAAAATGTCCCTGGTACACGCTCAAACCCAGCTTACAGGTTTCAGAGAAAAGTTGTTATTCAACAACGGCGTTTGGCGAAGACTTCGGTTTGATTTTCTCCAATACAGGGTTCAAGGATTTAGGGGGTCAAAGAGTTGTGCTGATTCTGATCTGTTCCACTTAAATCCTCGAGCCCTCAACCCCGAAAGCTAATATAATAGAGCAATAACGATGCCATCCAGCGCCGGGCTGGATTTACATTCCGAAAAAGTTAATCTTTTCGGCCATGCCCACCGAACTGTCAGCGTTAATAAGGAGTTGGCTTATTACAGACTTATCCAACCCGTGGATTTGACAGCAAACCAGCATTGGGCGATGAATATTTTTTACCCATTCTTTGCTCAATATCACATATTACTGTATAATTATTATCCACCAATTGTCCATAATGGGCAAGACCTAAGGGGCGAGGAAATTTCCACCAAAAGCCTGCAGCAGGAAGGCGGGTTTTTGCACAGAAGCGGCAGATCCCACCTAAGGGGTTGAAAAGTCTTCAATCTTTGCGTGATTCTTTAGCATCTCGGGTGTTATGGAATAGAGCGCATCTATCAAATGAATCATGAAACTGCCAGGAGCCGAGGCCTTTTTTCCGGCGATCTCCCCGGCAAGGCCGAAAAACGCAAGTGCTGCTGCCGCCGCCGTCACAAGGTCCTTATCGACAGAGCAAAAAGCGGCAATGGCCGCCGTTGCCGCACATCCGATGCCGGTTACACGAACCATCAGCATATGTCCGTTTAAGACATAAAGCACCCGTTTCCCATCGGTGACCAGGTCGGCAGGGCCAGTGATTGCAAAGGTGATACGTAACTCTTTAGCAAGGGTTTTAGCTGTGCCGGCAGCATCCTCAACGGTGTGAATGGTATCTACCCCCCTTGTCGATAAATTATCGTTACGTAAAGAGAGAATTTCCGAGGCGTTGCCCCGAACCACGCTTACGGAGACGGTTTCAAGAATCCTTCTGGCAGCGGCGGTTCTAAACGAAGTGGCACCGGAACCCACCGGATCAAGAATGACCGGAATACCGTTTTCGATGGCCTTTACCCCCGCTTTCAGCATGGCATCCAACCGACTGCCCGTTAACGTGCCGATATTCAGCACCAGCGCCCGGGCCGATGAAACCATCTCCTCAACCTCCTCTTCTGCATGGGCCATTACAGCAGAGGCCCCCATGGATAGAAGGGTGTTTGCCGTGAAGTTCATGGCAACAAAGTTTGTGATGTTGTGTATGAGCGGCTTTTCGTTTCGCAGTTTTGAAAGATCTTCAGCCGCCCTGTCTGACAGCACGCCCATGGTCGTTATCCTTTATCTTGCAAGCAAGCGGGCAGGGTTTTCTATTGTCATCTGCCGGATATCGAACTCCGATACCCGATCGAAAACACCCAGATACTCCGTCAAAAATGGTACGACGAACTTTGTGAGCCTGCTGTATCCCTCCCCGCCGAACCGGCGTGTAAGAATCTTAATGTACGTATCGGTACCCAGTACAAGCTGTGGCGAATATCCCTCTTTGATCAGTGCAAGAAGACCGGCCAGCCGCTGCCATTCCGTAGGGCGTACGTAGCCGATCAGCTCGATATCGTAATAGTGACCGAAGGTGTCGATGGAAAGCGTCACTCCCTTATCCAGCAGCGATTTGGCGTTATCGAGATTCAACCGCCATGATTCCGGATCTTGAACAAGAGTTTTAAGGTGTAAGTTTATAAAAAACAGTTGGGCATGGGCGATGATAACCTTCTCAAGATTTGTGCCTTCCTTTTGCAGAATCTTGACGATGCGTTTACCGTCGCTTCCCACTATGAAACCGGGGTGCACCGTTAAGGAAAGCCCGGTTTCATTGGACACCCTGGCAGCGGCTTGAAGCACACGTTCCTGTTTTCCGGTAAGATCGGTTATCGCTACCTTCAGATGACCGGCCCTTATATCCGTACCGTCCACACCTTCATCTATTTCTTTTTGCATGTATTGCATCAAATCCTTGACCGTCATTTCCTTAAACCGTTCCGGCCAGGTATCCTCTATGTAAAGTCCTGTTGTCGTTATTACATGAACTCCGGTTTTTTCAGAAATACGCTTGATGGCCGAAATATCACTTCTAAGCCCCGGGGTACTCATATCAACCACGGCATCGCCTCCCGAAGCCTTGAACTCTGCAAGCTCTGCCTCCATTAATGCTTCGTCGTCCATGCGAAGGGCATCCCAGCAAAGAAAAAAATTTCTTCTAAGATACCCGATGGTCTCGATGCTCACAGGCTCATCCGCTTCCATCGGAAGGGGGATGCCTTGCGGTAGAAGCTTTTCAAACCTTTTTCTAAATATGCTGGCATCATGCAGAATATGCTCGTGCATGGAAGTAAAACCAAGCTCGTCGGCTGCGATGGGGCCGCGTACAGTCATAATCTTCGCCATATTGAACTCTCCTATGTGTAAGCTTGCGGTTGGTTCAGGCGTAACCTCTGCCAAAACCAGACGATCAAGGATCGGGAAAAGAATAAAGATCCTTCCCTCTGGTGGACAAGATTAATTTCACTTTAGAGAGCAAACACGCTTTTGTCAAGGAAAGGAACCTTGACAGGGCTTGTTCCTTTAGATACTTTAGCTCAAAAGGTTTCAGCTTTTCGCCATCTGATCTCATCAGCAGAAAAGAAAAAATCCTTCTCTGCTATCTCAGCGGCTCTGCGGTAGAAAAGACAGCGAATATTGTCTAAAAACAGAGATGCTCCAATACCGATTCCGTCATATGAATGGTGTGTAAGAAGGCCGAAAGGACACTTAGACCGATCTTTGGGCATCGGACAATCTGTGGAAAGGAAAGTCGCATGAACAAGAGAATAGATAACCTAAAATCGATGGTGATGAACAGCGTTCATGAGATCTGTCCGGATCGTGCGCTGGCGATTACGGAATCATTCAAACTAACCGAGGGCAAGCCCGTGGTGATACGCAGGGCACTGGCTTTCAAGAAGATACTGGAAGATATGAGAATTTATGTTCTGCCAGGAGAACTCATTGTTGGCAATCAGGCAGGCAAGCCCAGAGCCGCTCCACTGTTTCCGGAATTCGGTGTCGGGTGGCTGTCCAAAGAGCTGGATCTGCTGCCCAAAAGAAGATACGACAGCTTTCAGGTTTCCAGGCAAACCAAAAGGGCCGTAGAGCCGGTGATCGCCTACTGGAAAGGAAAAACCCATGAGGATCTGGTTGTAGAGAAGACCAAACACAGCCTTCCGGAAGAAATCAAGCATGCCTATGACTTCAACAGCTATTCCTTAAACCAGGTTATCTGCAATGCAAGCCACACCTCCACGGGAGATGGCCACATCATTGCCGACTATGAGAAAATACTCACCAAAGGGCTCAACGGCGTTATCGAAGAGGCCGAAGAGGAGCTTTCAAATATCGACCATACGAACCCGGAACACCTGGAGAAGAAGCTCTTCCTTCAAGCAGCCATCACCTCATGCCAGGCGGTGATTCAGTTTGCCAATCGGTTTGCAGGGGAAGCTGAAAAACTGGCCAGAAGGCACCGGGGTAAAAGAAAAAATGAACTGCTTAGGATTGCTGAAAATTGCAGAAACGTTCCTGGCAGAGCCGCGCGCAACTTCTGGGAAGCGCTGCAGGCATACTGGTTCATACACCTGGCCTTACAGATCGAAAGCAACGGTCACTCAATATCTTTTGGCCGATTCGATCAGGTTTTGTATCCCTTCTATGAAAAGGATAGAAAAGACAATCTGATTACGCATAAAGGCGCTTTAGAGCTGATCGAATGCTTTTTTATCAAAGCCTGCGAGCTGGCCAAGGTCCGTGAATGGGTATACACTGAATATATGAGCGGCTATCCGATGTTTCAAACACTCACCCTGGGGGGAAGGAACAGAGACGGAGAGGACGCCGTAAATGAGCTTTCTTATCTTGCCCTTGAGGCCACCCGGGAGCTTAAAATGGAACAACCCACCACGGTGCTGAGCGTTCACAGTGAAACCCCCGAACAGTTTATGATTGAAGCCACAAGAACGCTCATCGAACACGGCGGCGGCCTGCCAGGCTTTTTCAATGACGAGATTGCAATTCCGCTTCTGTTGAATCTGAAGCAGGGAATTTCGCTTGAAGAAGCACGGGCTTGGGCGGTGATGGGATGCTGTGAACCCGTAATTCCCGGCAAATTCAACACCGTCACAGGTGGTGTGTGCCACATAAACCTGTTAAAGGTTCTGGAAATCGCCTTAAACAACGGCATCAACCCTTCAACCGGCATAAGGTTATGCCCCGGTAAGGGGAAGCTTTCGGATATGGACTCCTTTGATCGGCTGCTTGGCGCCTATCGGGAGCAACTTGCCTATTACTGCCGGTTTATTCCGTTTTTCGACAGCATCACAAGCTCATGCTATGCAGAGCTTACACCAACCCCGTTCTTGTCATCGGTGATCGACGGGAGGATCAAGCTGGGCAAAGACGTTTCCAGAGGTGGAGGCAATGATAATTATAATGTCATGCTGTTGCATGCACATGGCGCTCCGAATGTGGGTAATTCCCTTGCTGCAATAGGCAAACTTGTCTTTGAAGAAAAAAAAGTAAAACCCGAACAGCTTGAGAAGGCCCTTGCAGCAAACTTCAAAGGCTATGAAAGGCTCAGACAACAGCTAATTCATCAAGCCCCAAAATATGGAAACGGCGATCCCTATGTTGACCGCCTTGTGAAGGAAACGGTGAATCTTCTGGTAAAGGAAATGCGAAAATATACCCCTCCGAGAGGCGGGTGTTACGGACCCTCAACGCAGGGACTCACCACGAATGTACCGGATGGTAGAGCCGTTGGGGCAACACCGGATGGACGGTTTGCCGAAGAACCGGTTGCCGACAACAACTCCCCGAGTGCGGGGACAGACAAAAACGGCCCCACAGCAGCCATGAAGTCTGTCAGCCGGCTTGATCATACACTTATCTCCCAGGGCACCATCTTCAACATGAAGTTTCATCCCCTGACCCTTCGGGGAGAAAGCAAGATGAGGAAGTTCGTTTCCTTGTTGCGCACCTATTTTGACATGAAAGGGTTTCAGGTACAATTCAACGTGATCTCGCCCGAGCTGCTGAGAGATGCACAACAGTTTCCGGAAAAATACGCGGATCTGATTGTAAAAGTGGCCGGTTACAGTGCAAGGTTCTCTTCTCTTGACAGGGATCTGCAGGATCAAATCATACAGCGCACCTTGCATCACCTTGATTGAAGAAAAGCAGGAATGCCGGGGATATATGAAAGTATTTTTCTCAAACAGTTTCCCGGTTTAAAAAGGGATTCTCACCGGTGGCGAGACAGTACAATCCATAACAGTAGTTTTCCAAAGCGCTAAAATGCTAAAGAGATACAAATTTTGTTTTGGATTGAATACATGACCTTAAAGGGCCTCGTATTTAACATTGAAAGGTATGCCGTAAGCGACGGGCCTGGTATTCGAACCCTTGTTTTCTTAAAGGGCTGTCCGCTAAGGTGTTTGTGGTGTTCAAACCCTGAAGGAGAAAATTATACCAAAAACCTTGTGTATGCAGCCCAGGATTGCATCGATTGCAGGGAATGTGTCAAGGTCTGCCCGCTTGGGGCCATTCATTTCAACAGGCACACATTTAAGATTGACAGAAAGCGTTGCGACCTTTGCGGGAGCTGTGTGACGCAATGTTATTCCCAGGCCTTGCAGTTCGACAGCACGGAGATGACTGTTGATGAAGTGATATCATCTGTTTGTGATGATTTGCCTTTCTACAGAAAGTCCGGTGCGGGAGGTGTCACCCTAAGCGGCGGGGAACCCCTGTTCCAGTGGGAATTTACCCTAAAGATCCTGACGGCCTGGAAGGAAAAGGATATTCACACGGCAATGGAGACCTCCGGATTCTGCAAATGGGAATACTTCTGCCGCATCTTGCCTTTTCTGGACTATCTGTTCTTTGATATCAAGCACATGAACCCCAATGTGCATCGAAAATTAACCGGAGTGGATAACAGGCTGATACTTGAAAATCTATCGAAGCTTTCCTGTTATTCCTTGCCTGTGGTGGTGCGAATGCCGGTTGTTCCCGGATACAATGATTCGATCGCCAACGTGAAAGAGATGGCCCGGTTTGTAAAGACAAGAGGCCATGTCTCTCATATAGAGTTGCTTCCTTACCATCGACTTGGCGTTTCCAAATACAAAAAACTGGGGAAGCCATATCCATTGCAAAAGACAAAGCCCCCTGATCCTAAACGCTTGGAGAAACTTAAGCAGGTTATCGAATCAGAAGCGGTGCCATGTCGAATCGAGGAATAATGCCTTAAAGTACGGATCAAGGATGAAAGGCTCTGAGCAGCAGGTTTTAGATTAAAACTCCACGAGCTTACGCCTTCTCATAATGGATGCGCCAAGAAACCACAAAAACGAAAGCACCTGCAGGGCAAACATCATGCCAAAACCTGTCTTGTATCCGGCTGTTGCATACCGGCCGTCGGCGGATACCGGAAAGAGGTTGATGATTGCGCCGATGGCCCATTGGGCAAAAAAGGCCAGTATGAAAACAAGAAGGTTCAACCCCGTAGTCACCCGGCCGGTTAAGTGCTGAGGAAATTCCTGGCACAGCCCTGCATAGGAAATGATGCCTGTGGTGCCGACAAATCCGAAGCAAATCCAAAGCGGAATTGCCCAGTCTTTTATCTCCAGGACAATTAGCAACTGAACGCCCATAAAAAGCATCATGCCGATGGCTGCGGTCAGAAGCGGACTAATTCTACGGCGACTTAATCGCTCTGCAGCCGTCCCAAGCAGGATGAATCCCGCCACCATGGCGGTTGCGATAAGCAGGAGAACCTTGGCAACGGCCATTCGCTCCATACCTGCCACGTCCCGCAACCATGGCCCCGCCCAAAGGCTCTGAATGGAAAGAAATGAAGCCTGTGACAGGGTGGTCAGAGGCGCCACCCGCCAGAACTCCGAGCTTAAGAAAACTTCAAGCACACCCTGAAGCTGCTCCTTCAACCCGCTGGTTTTTTGCGCCTCCTTTCTTTCCGGAACAACACAGTAGATGACAGCGGCGACAGCCAAGGTAGTGATGGCCAGAACAAGAAAGATTCCTCTCCAGTTTGTTATTCCCAAGGCAAATTCCACCGGAGCGGTTGCCGTAAGTGCCCCCAGGCCTCCGCTTGCCATTTGAAGCCCGTTTATTCGAGGCCACTGCTGGCTTGGAAACCACAGCACAAATGCTTTAAATGCCGCCATTAAACAGGCCGAGACACCGAGTCCTACCAGTGCCCGTCCCACAATCAGCCCTGGGAGGTTTTCGGCTCTTGAAAAAAGCAAAGCACCTATTGCGGCGAAAATGAGCAGAATCGATTCGATTCTCCGTGGACCGAAGCGATCCAGCAAAACACCCAGCGGCAACTGAAATGCTGCAAAGGTAATGAAATAAGCGGCGGTTAGAAGACCCAACTGGGCGGGATTCAGAGAGAGCTCAGAAGTTAGGTCAGGGGCGATAACCGCATTTACAGTACGGTACAGGTAAGAAAGAAAGTAACCGATTGCAAAGGGAATAAAAACACGTAATTTTTTTCCGTATGTAATCTTCATGCCTGTGTCCTGCGCCGGGCATAACCGAAACCAAAAAGCCAGCCGTATCCGTGCGTACAAAGTCTGCGGTACCGTTATTCATGAAACCCATTGAGCACTGGTTTATATCCCTATATCCGTTTTCATTGAAAATTGAAAGCACTTGGTGCAGCAATTCTCGTATCGACTTGTGCTTTGATTTTTGATATGGTTGTTCTACTCTAAATTGAGCGGCTCATAATTTAACGTTTCAGGTTTAAAATCTTACACACTTCTTTTCACCTCATTGGGTTAGGAGGAATGTTCTGTGTGCCGATCCGTTAAACAACAAGTTACCGTCACCATTCAGGGGGAGCCATGAATGAAAGGATTAAACGGCTAAGAAAGCGATTCATAGAAAGCGAAAGACACGTGGACATCGAGCGGGCGATGATCATAACAGAGGTTTATCAAGAAAATGAAGAGAAGCCCCAGATCATAAAAAGAGTCCTGGCACTGGATGCCATCTTTACCCGAATGACGATTGAGGTACGAGACGACGAACTGATCGTTGGAAACCATGCAAAAAGATGCAGGGGAGTTCCGCTGTTTCCTGAATATGCCGTCGATTGGATCTTGGAGGATATGGACACCTTTCCCACCCGGAAAGGCGATCGCTTCAAGATCACAGAAGAACAAAAGCAGACCTTGCGGCAGGTTCTGCCATACTGGAAAGGCAAATGCTTAAGAGATAAAGTCAAAGGTGCGCTGCCTGCCAGGCTCAAGGAGCTGCTCGCGTATGGTGTTTTTACAAATGAGAATTTCACCATGTCCGGCCCCGGGCACATGGTACCCGACTATGAGTTTGTTCTGCAAAATGGTTTAAGGAAAATAAAGGAGATTTGTCTTGAGCGAATAGAGCGCATGTCGCTTGAGGATATCGAATACGAAGAGAAATACAACCTGTACCAGTCCTGTTGTATAGTCTGTGATGCCCTGATCAAATTCGCCCAGAGGTACGCCGGTGAGGCGCAGCGGCTGGCAGCAAGCGAATCGGACGACAATCGGCGCAAGGAACTTCTCATTATCGTTCAAAATTGTCGAAGGGTTCCGGCACAGCCTGCCCAAAATTTCCACCAGGCGTTGCAGTGCATGTATTTCCTGCAACTGGCCATTCAAATGGAAGCCAACGGCCTGGCCATTTCCCTTGGAGTACCCGATCAAACCCTCTATCCATACTATCGGAAGGACGTAGAGCAGGGGGCGTTGACAGAAGAGAAGGCTTTAGAGCTGATCGGTTGCTTTTATTTGAAACTTGGAGAGCTTGATAAAATCTATTCCAATTCGGCAACCAGGTATTTACAGGGTCCCGGTCATGGTCAGACCATAACCCTGGGGGGAGTGACCAGGGAGGGCAGGGACGCCACCAACGAATTGTCGCATCTGTTTCTTCTGGCGGATCGGGATATCCGATTGGCCCAGCCGGATATGGCCGTCAGAATCCATCGAACCACCCCGAATGATTTCTTAAGGGAAGTGTGCATAAACATGAAGCTGGGGCTGGCTAAACCTAAGCTGTTTAACGACGAGGTGGTCGTAGAGTCTTTGCTGGATCTTGGGGTCCCCCTGGAGGACGCCCGTCACTGGGGGGCGCTGGGATGCAGCGAGCCTGTTGTATGCGGTAAAACCAACAGCTGGGGAAACTCAGGGCATTTGAATCTGGCCAAATGCCTGGAGCTGGCGTTAAATGATGGAAAATGCATGCTCACATCACAGCAGATGGGACCACATACCGGAGATCCCAGGACGTTTCACGGCTTTGAAGAACTGCTGTCCGCTTTCGAAAATCAGGTACGGTATTTCGCCAAGTATCTTGTCCTGTACGATAACATTATCGACCGTTTTCAGGCCAAGGAAGCCCCGTTGCCCCTTTACTCCATCGTGATTAGGGACTGTCTTGAGACAGGAAGGGAGTTCAACAGAGGCGGCGCCCGATATAATACCACCTCCCCCCTTGGTGTCGGCCCTATTACAACAGGCGATTCACTGGCAGCAGTAAAAACCCTTGTATACGATGAACGGCGCCTGTCAATGGAGCAATTGCTGGATGCGCTGAAGTACAATTTTGAAGGCATGGAAGACATCCGGCAGATGCTCATCAACCGGGCTCCCAAGTTCGGCAACGACGACGATCGGGCCGATGTTCTGTGCAATACGGTGTTGAAGATCTACTGTGATGAAGTGCGTCGATACGAAAACCCAAGAAACGGAAGCTTCATCGGAGCCCTTTACTACCTTACGGCGAACATACCCTTTGGATTTAAAACCGCCGCCACACCGGATGGGAGAAAGGCAGGAGAACCGCTGAACGACGGCGGAATATCGCCTGTTCACGGGCGGGACCGAAAGGGTGCCACTGCGGTGGCAAAGTCCGTGGGCAAGCTGGACATGCAACGGGTCCCCCATGGTGCGGTTTTGAACCAACGGTTTCATCCCTCTCTTCTTGAAGGGGATGAGAAGCTGGGGCGGTTCATGCAGTATTTGCGAACCTATATGGATCTTGGGGGATGGGAAACCCAGTTCAACATGGTAACTTCGGATATTTTACGAGACGCTCAGAGACACCCAGAAAACTACCGAGATCTCGTCATACGGGTGGCCGGTTACAGTGCCTTTTTCACTCAGCTTGAGGTTGAGCTTCAAAACGATATCATGGAGCGCACCGAAAAGATGGCCTATTGACCGGATCCCATTTCAGGTCAATCCAGTTTAATGAAAAATGGAAATGCCGCTCCTCAGTGCCAGGTCATACCTGGATTTTACCTATAATCATTGAGATCTGCGATGAATTCTTGACAATTCAAAAACATGGCGCTATAAAATCTATAAAACTATCGTCAATTGACGATAGTCCTACTCGACGCTTATCTAAGTTTTTCCATGACTTTGTTAAGGATTCTGAAGGCACTATCCGTAACAGCATGACAAACAGTGCTGCGTTACGTGGTAGTCTAAACCGGGACTTGTACCTTTAACAGGAACCCTCACAGAAAGGAGGTAGCAGCATGGCTCAAGGAAAAGGAATCAAAAGAAGAGATTTTCTCAAGGGGGTCGCCGCCACAGCAGCGGTGGCCGGAGTAGGGCCGGCCTTTATTACATCAAAGGCACATGCACAGAAAACCACGCTGCAGATCTGGCATACGGAGTCTTCCGACGTGTCTGTAAAGGCCGTGCAGAAGGTGTGCGATCGGTTTGAGAAACTCCATCCAGGGGTTAAAGTGGAGCAGCAGGGGATCGGATGGGCGAGTATCGGTGCTAAACTCACCACGTCGATAGCTGCCGGCACACCACCGGACATCTGCCAGATTCAACCGCAGTATTTTATTACCTTTCAAAAGCGAGGCTACCTGGTACCGCTGGACGACGTGTACGAAGCGCTGGGAATCGACAATATCTTTGAGACGGTAAAGAAAATGGCATACTTAGACGGACATCGGTGGGGAATCTCCCATGAAGTGGGCTGTCCGGTTGTTCTTGTTCGTAAGGATCTGGCTGAAAAAGCGGGGTACAAGGTTCCAGAGGGTCTTACCACACCCATGTTCAAGACCTGGGATGAGCAGATCGAGTACCTGAAAGCGGCCACCAACCCCAAGAAACGGCAGTGGGGGATGAGCCTGCCGGGATCCGGTTACTTCTTGCAGGAGCACTGTGGAAGATGGGTTGGCTCCAACGGCGGAAGCTTCTACGATGAGAACTGGAATCCGGTTTTCTACAAAGACGAGTTCATAGACGTCCTGGTTTTCATCAAGAAACTTGCCGATGAAAAAGTGGTTCCTCCGGACTGGCTGAGCCAATCCTGGCTGGGTATGATCGCGGAAATCTGCCAGGGCAGAACGACCCTGATCGATCACGGCTATGGTAGAATCGCGGCTTCTATCGATAAATATGCACCGGGTAAGGGCTCTGAGGACTATTTTTACTCTGTCTGGCGTACTCCAGGCCCCCGCGGAGAAAAGGCTGTAACGGACCTTGACGGAGAGCTGTGGTGTGTGTTCTCACAGTCCAAAAACCACGATCTGTCAAAGGAGTGGATAAAACTTTTCTATGAAAAGGATTTATACCTAAACTATATTTCCTGCTACCCTGTTCACATGTTTCCCATCACCAAGTCCCTTGCCAACGATCCCAGCTACAAGGCACTTCCGGAACTGAAGATATGGAAACGCTGGATTGCGCAACAGGAAGAGTATATCAAAAGAGAACAGGCGCTGCCGGTGGGTGTCTATGCGCCACATGAAAAGAATATTCCCTTTATAGCAGAGGTCTTTGATTCGGGAATCATCGTCGATGAGATCATGTCCGTCATTCAGGGCCGACGAAAACCCAAGGAGGCTGGAGAGCGGATGACCAAACGGGCCAATAACCTGATCAAGGAACTGGGGTACCAGGTCCCCGATCCTATCCGTACCAAAAAGGCCTAAAGCAAAATAATTGAAACTTCATCCTCTCTTCGCCTAAACGGCTGTGAGCCGGTATGCGAAGAGAGGATGTCTTGTATGATCTCAAACAGGAAACGTTTTTCGCGCCGGAATGTTTGATCAGCGGTATTAACGGAGGGGCTTGATGCACGGAACCAGAATGTATCAGGGTTATCTTCTGATTTTTCCAACGCTTTTGGTTATTTTCGGGTTTATCTTCTTTCCAGTGGGGTATTCTGTGTGGCTCAGTTTCACCAATAAGCACACCATCAACCCTGACTTTGATTATGTGGGATTTAGCAACTATTTCAAACTTCTAAAAGAGCCCATCTTTTGGCAAAGTTTTTGGAGGGGCACTATCTGGGCCGTCAGTACCATCATCCTGCAGGTGGTTCTGGGGCTTGCGGCAGCCCTGTTGCTCAATCAGCCCTTTCGGGGCAGAGGAGTGGTACGGGGGTTCACACTGTTTCCTTATATGCTTCCCACTATTGTCACTATTTTACTCTGGAAATGGATGCTAAGCGCCACCTACGGGCCTGTGAACTATTTTCTGGAAACACTGGGTATTCTGGATGAACCTCTTGTCTGGCTGGGGCCCAGCTTGATCATGGCTTCCACGATACTGGTCGGGGTCTGGCAGTTTTTTCCGTTTGTGGTAATCAGTCTGCTGGCACGATTGCAGACCATTGATATCACGCTGTATGAAGCCGCCCAGATCGACGGCGCAAGTGTGTGGAAACGCTTTTTCCACATCACCCTGCCCCAGTTGAGAAATGTGCTGTTTGTGGTGGTGTTATTGCGGACGTTCTTTATGTTTACCAAATTTGATGTTCCATGGTTGATGGCAACCGGCGGCGGGCTTCAGGAGTATATTCAGAACATGCCGGTGTATGCTTATAGAAAAACCTTCAGGTTTTTTCAAGCCGGCCAAGGGGCCTGCATATCCGTCATCCTTTTTTTGATGTTGGTCACTTTAACAGTGCTGTTTTTCGGTCTGTACCGGCGGGAAGAGGAGGGTTAGATGCAAACGAAGACGTTTTTACGGAAGCTCTCTTTTAGATTGGTGATATTTGTATGCGCTGCGTCCCTGCTTTCATTCTGCGGTCTGCCCCTTCTCTGGATGGTGTTGACAGCTATCAAGCCGATGGGAGAAATTTTTGCGTATCCACCAAAAATTATTACCCATTACACGCTTTCAAACTTTTACCGGCTTTTTAATGATACTGATTTTTTTATCTATTTCAAAAACAGTATTTTCGTCGCAGGGGTGACGGTTTTACTGGACATTGTCATCGCCACACTGGGTGCTTACAGTCTTACCCGGTACCGGTATAAAGGCAAGGAAATATTAGCGAGCTTAACGCTGTTTACTTACATGTTCGCCCCGATTATGATTATCATTCCGGTTTTCATGCTGTTGAAAGATTTTCATTTAACCAATTCCCATTTGGGGATCATACTGGCCTATTTGTCCATTTCTCTTCCGTTTACCCTATGGATTCTAAGAGCCTTTTTTCAATCCATGCCAATAGAGCTTGAAGAATCGGCCTTCATCGACGGGGCAAGTCGGTTTCAATCAATGGTTTATATTGTTATCCCTCAAGCGCTACCCGGTCTTATCGCAACCTCGGTGTTCGCTTTTGTGGTTGTCTGGAACGACTATCTTTTCGCCCGGGTGCTTTTAAATTCCCGGCATCTGAAAACCATGCCCATCGGACTGCAGGATATCTATGAATCGGCTATGGTGGATTGGGGGATGCTCATGTCGGGGGCGGTGATGGTGACCATTCCCGCCCTGATATTTTTCCTGATCGTTCAGCGGTTCCTTATTCAAGGCTGGGGTATGGGAGCGGTAAAGGGCTGAAAGATTACAAACTCAAGTTTCGCACCCTTAAATGCATTGTAAAGCCCTATAATGATGGCGACTTAAAATCTATTTACAATTTTACGGTATAACAGGGTGCGAAACTTGAGTTACAAATTTTACAACAAAGGCGGTCCAATGAAAGCGATCGTGCTTAGAGGTCCCAACGATTTTTGTCTTGAAGAGGTTAAAGAGCCGATACCGACTGCAGAAGAGGTTAAGATTCGGGTATTGCTTGCCGGCATATGCGGCACGGACTTGACATTGCTTCGAGGGAAGTATCCGGCTGCGCCCTATCCAATGGTTCCGGGCCATGAAACCATGGGAGAGATTTTGCAGGCTGCAGAAGATTCGCAGTTCAAGCCCGGGGACCGCGTTACCGTGTTCCCCGCCTTTGGCTGCAGAAAATGCGACGCCTGTAAAACAGGACGTATTGCACACTGCCCTGAGGCCAAAACCATCGGTGTTTTGCGGCCCGAAGGGTACTTCGCAGAGCAGATCGTGGCCCATCAGGACAGGGTCTTTCATTTACCCGAACAGATGCACAATGAGATGGGCGCCATGGTGGAGCCTGCGGCGGTGGCGGTTCATGCCAACCATCGCGGGCAGGTTCAACAGGGGGCGAGAGTGGTCGTTATAGGCGGGGGAACCATCGGACTTCTTACCGCCCAGGTGGCCCTGGCATACGGCGCTTCGGCGGTGATCGTCTCTGAACCCATTGCTGAAAGACGCGCCATCGCCAAGCAGGTCGGAATTGAATTAACGTGCAACCCCCTGGAAACCGATCTGGTTTGCTTTGTGCGAAAGAAAATGAAAATGGCGGATGTAGTTTTCGATGTGGTGGGCAGTGAAAAAACACTGGCAGATGCAATGGAGATGCTTCGGCCTGATGGCCATCTGGTTCTGGTGGCAGTGCCTCACAGTGACACTCTGAGCATTGCCTATCGGCCCGCATTTACCAAGGAGTTGAAAGTGATCGGTGCCAGAACTTATTTTCTTGAGGATTTTCCAGAATCAATCCGGCTGCTTCATTCCGGCAGGGTTCAGGTAAAGCAGATGGTAGGAAAGATACTTCCCCTCTCTCTGCTGGCCGAAGGCGTTGAGCTGCTGGAAAAACATCCGGAAGACTACGTCAAGATTCTTCTAAACCCCCTTATGTGAAACTTGGTCTTCATAACTCAAGTTTCGCACCCTTAAATGCGTTGTAAAGCCTTATAATGATGGCGACTTAAGATCTATTTACAATTTTACGGTAAAATAGGGTGCGAAACTTGAGTTCATAAGTTTTGCTCAACCCGTGCTATAATGGCATCCTGCAATTCAGGGCTCAGCCGTGTAAAAAGCGCGCTGTACCCTCCCACACGAACCAGAAGATCCGGATATCGCTCCGGATGTTTTTTCGCCTCTTTCAGCTCCTCGGCATTCAGCACAAGGTACTGAACACACAGCCCGCCTATGTCGATAAACGTCCGCACAAGATCGGCCCATTTTGACACCTCCCGGTCATAAAGAAGATGGGAGACGTTCATCTGCTGGATATAGGTAACGCCGTTTATCATGCGAAGGCCATCTATTTTGCTGACCGAACGATGGGCAGCGGTAACTCCGATGGGCCGAATGTAGTGAGATGGGCTCATCCCGTCAGCCAGGCGTTCGGCTCTAAAGCGCCCATCAGGTGTCGGTCCGGTATGTTTGCCCAGGGTGACATAGGTGCCCATACTGTAGAACCCGCAAATGAAGCGTCCGCCCCTTGGGGTGGGGAAACTTTCGTAAATATCGAAAAATAGGTCGGAATAGCGTTTGGCCCAGTGATCCGGCAGATCGTCGTCCATTCCGTATTTTGGGATATTGAGACACTTTCTTCTCAATTCCTCAAACCCGATCCAGTTGTTCTTAAGCGCGGTTTTGAGCTCGTTCCACTGAACTTCTTTTGTCTGGTAAACCAGGTGAGCGATAGCCGCCAGCGTATCGGCCGAGTTGGCAAGCCCCACACCGGTGGCACCGGTCCAGTTGTAGCGGCATCCCCCCTCATTGTAGTCCAGCCCTGAGGTTCTCGTACCCGGGTGCATGAGATTGTGAAAAGGGCTCGGTGTATATTGCTTAAAGCAATACTCGATGGTGTTGTTCACAATGACGTTTGATCGAATACCGTATTCCAGTTGGCGGCGAACCGCATTGAAAAACGCTTCCATGGATTCGAAATTTTCAGGATCACCCGTGCTGGGGCCTGCCTGAATTCCGTTTTCCGGGTTGATCCCGTTAAAGATGGCAAACTCAATCATTTTCAGCAGGTTAAAATATCCTGCGTTGGTTCGGCCGTTGGTATCGGATCGATCCCCGCAGTTGGGATCCGTAACGTTTTCCTGACACCCCAGGTCCGCATAATTACGTGCATCCCTTAAGCAAACCCCATTGGCCAGAAAGGCTGGAACAAGTACCTCATCGTTGATGATCTTTGGCATTCCTCCCCCAAGTCTGAGCACTTCCAGAACCTTTCGCAGGAAATCATCGGGAGTATTTTTGTGAACCCTCACCGACAAAGGTGGATCCGCCAGATGGACATGGGCGTAAGCTTCCAGTACCATATGGGAGAGCAGATTGGTGGCATCGTTTCCATCCGTGTCGATCCCACCGATAGTAATGTTGTCGTTGGCCCGAAAGCCGGCCCTTCCCTCTGCGGCTTCCATGCTCAGCACATTTATTCTTTCGTTGAAGCGGATAAACAATCGTTCCAGCAATGCCTGGGCAAATTGCAGCGTGATGATTCCCTTCTCAAGATCCTTTTTAAGATAGGGATACAGATATTGATCGATCCGACCCGGGGAATGAGAAGCACCGCCTTCGGCCAAATGGGTCAGAGCATGCATGAAGTGAAGGCACTGAATGGCCTCCCGGAAGGATTCGGCCGGATAAAGAGGCACTTTTCCACAGACCCGTGCAATTTCATGCAGTTCCTCTGCGCGTTTCGGATCAGATGTCTTTGCGGCAAGCCCCTTTGCAAGCGATTCATATCGTCTGGAATGTTCAACAACGGCATCTGCAACGATTATCATCGCCCGATAATGGTTCATCAGGCGATGAAAATCTTTACGGATCGGACAGGCTGGGTCCAGGGCTTGAATGTGTGAGATGATATCCGCCTTTAAGCCGTCAATTCCGTGCTCTATTACAGACAGATAATCCTGGATCGTGTGGCAGACACCGGTGCCGAAAAGAGGAAGATAGGCTTTTGAGTTCTTAAGATAAGCAAGGGCATCGGGGCAGTTTCTGTTAAGCTCATTTAAGATATGCGCATGGTGGGTTTTATCTTTCCAGTAGGGAAGAATATCCTCTGTAAGCTCCCGGAGGTCCTCCGGCTCGATCCCGTAACATTCCGTGTCTCTTGAAAAAAGCGCATCGATCTCTCTCATTTCTTTTCCGTTTACGGTGAGCGTATCAAGCAGCCATAAGGAGTGAAACTCCGGATCGATCTCTGCTGCACCGGGAAATGCGCAGGGCCGTCCCGCCAGAAGCTCATCTTCTTCTATGGATATTGGAATGTGCTTAAAGACATGGGCGATCGCCTTTGCTCTTCGAATGACGGGCGGATCAGCTTCAGTGCCCCGATAGGATTCGGTCATCAATCGCGCGCGTTCTATTGATATATGGACATCCTTCCCGTTTTTCCTGCTCATCAGACGCTCCCTAAGCCGTTGTACGCGCAACTCTTCGGGATGATCCGGAGCAAGAATCGGTGCCTCAAAAAGGGAGCCGGTTGTTGGGACCCCGGCGCGATGCCACCATATGACATTTTCAGAAAGCTTCTCATTCATGGTAATTCCTCATAAAACTACTGCCAACTCCATGAGCCCAGCACTGGGCGTCGTGAGACGTGATATCGATGTTCGCCCCCCCCTGTATCTACCGCAATCCGTAGTTCCGCCGGGCACAAGGATAACGGGTATATCCAGCCTGTCAAATCCCGGCTTTAACGGTATCGACAGCTGATCTTAAGTGAACATACCCGGGGCTGGTTTCTGCCCATGAATTCGCAACACCGACGTGCGGCCGCCTTAGGTCTTCCTCTGTATATCCCATGGATTTCTGAAGCGCTCTTGCGCGTGCATTTTCATCTGAATAGATGCATTAAAACATTTTTTACAGCCCTTATCAACAGGGACTTATTTAACACTTCTCTTTAAATCCGAACAAAGAGCTCATTGCCCATGCTGAAACAGGTGTTTCGGCTATTCCAAATTACACAGCAAACCGAATTTGAATTCCTCAATCCAATATGATAATGATGAAAAAACGAAATTCAAAGGAGGCGTTGATGATAGAAGATCGCATAGATGTCAACATTGCAGGCGGACTGGACATACCGTTGCCCAGGATGGTACCGGTTGAAGTCACATTTGAATCCCCGGTACTGAAAGATATTGCTCAAACCGTAAAAGAACAATTCAAAGCAAGGGAAATCAAAGAAAAGATCAAACCGGGCGGCACCATTGCCATCGGTTGTGGAAGCCGCGGGGTAGCCAGTGTGGCGGAAGTTGCAAGGGCCGTGGTTTCAGAAATAAAAGAGCTTGGTGGTAACCCGTTTATCTTCCCCGCCATGGCAAGTCACGGCGCGGCTACGGCCGAGGGACAAAAGAAGGTTTTAGAAAGCTACGGAATCACCGAAGACTATGTGGGCTGCCCGCTTCGCGCCACCATGGATACCGTAATTGTTGAAACGCTTGAAGATGGAACAAAGGTTCATGTGGACAGATATGCCGCGGAATCCGATGGAATCGTGCTGATCAACCGCATTAAGGTTCATACCAACTTTCGCGGTCCCTTTGAAAGCGGGATCGTAAAGATGATGACCATAGGTATGGGGAAGATCCATGGTGCAACGGAAATTCATTTCCACGGATTTGAAGCATTTGACGAGCTGCTGCCGAAACTGGCAAAGATCATTATGGGCAAGCTTCCATTCTTGTTTGGTGTGGGGGTGGTGGAAAACGCCCGTGAGCAGATTGCAAAGGTTGAAGTCATACCGGCTGAATCCCTCTTTGAGCGGGAGCCTGAACTGCTGGCTCTCTCCAAGGAGCTGATGCCGAAGTTGTTGTTTGATACAATCGATGTCTTGATCATCGACGAGATTGGAAAGGACATAAGCGGCTCGGGTTTCGACCCCAATGTGACGGGTCGAAACAACCGCTTTATTCCATGGAGCGGACCGCCTGACGTACAGAAGATTGTGCTGCTGGATTTAACCGGGAAAACCCACGGCAACGCTACAGGGCTTGGTCTGGCCGATGTGATCACCATGAAACTATACAGAAAGATGGATATCGCTTCCACTTATGCCAATCTTATCACCGCCACCTATCTTGACGGGGCCAGCATCCCGATGATCATGAATACAGAGGAGGAAGCCATCCGGCTTGCGGTAAAAACACTGCGCAGGGTGCGGCCGCAAAATGCTCGTATCGTCCGTATCAAGAATACACTTGAGCTGACTCGAATAATGGTTTCTGAGCCCATGTTAACCCAGGTGGAAGCACATCCCCAGATGAAAGCGGTGGGAGCGGCTTCGGAGTTTCCGTTTGATCGGCAGGGCAACTTAAGAGCCGCATGAAGCGGCGGTTCACCATTGATCCTTTTCTGTCAGCGTGTGATTCAAAACCGATAGCAGGAGGCTTTTGAAAAATGTCCGGTTTTGTTCAAGGTCAAGAAAGGCGGAAATTTCAACCGCAGGAATATATTAAGTATTTTGAGGATTAAAATTTGAGTCTGACGCAGAGCGCAGGCAAAAAAGGCCGGTTTTCAAGGGTCTTAAAAGGTTGTCGATGTGATGATACTAATCACCAATCTTTGATAGCACAAGAAACCGGCAAGAATCTGTCAATGGCTCTTAGAAACAACGCTGGACCGTTTCTCTCTCAAAAAGAACGAACAGATAAGTGTTATGATAACGATGACCGCACCGGCGATAGCGAAACCGGAAAAGAAACCGAAATGGTCCATCACCCCGCCCATCACCGGTGTGAGCACACCACCGCCCTCGATGCTACAGAAGAAATATACACCTAGAACGGTTGAACGATATTGCTGGGGGATCTCACCAACGATATATGCTTCGGATACCGGCATACGGATCATGATGATTGATCCGACAATCAATAACAACATGGCAAAGCCGATGCCATACGGAACTATATTCATAAGAAACATGGTGGGGCCGGAAATAAAACAGATGGCGACAATTACGGGAATGCTTCCCAGCCTGTCGGAAAGATATCCTCCGATCGGAGCTGCCCAAAGGCCGGTGGAATAGACAAGCGCCATGAGAGCAGCGGCATTTTTTTCTGCAACTCCGAAGTGATCGACGATGAAAAGCGGAATAAAAGCTATCGTTGAGGTCATGATGGCCGAGACCGAGGTGCTGAGAATGAGAAAGGCCAGGATGGGCCGGTAAAAACCCCCCGATGCGTTTTTTTCAGAACCCTTTGCTTCAGTGGGTTGTTGCATTCCGTTTTCAGTTATTTTACGTCCTAAAACGACATGGAAAATGATCCCGAATATTATGGTGGGAATGGCAAGCGAAATAAAGGCTCCACGCCAACCCAAGGCGGTTGCTATATATGCTCCGATGAGCGGTGACAGAAAATAGCTTGCGCTTCCACCGATAACGTGACATCCAAGTGCAAAGCCCCTGTTTTCAGGCTTTACCGATGCGGATATCAACGGAGGGGCAGAGGGATGATAACCGCCACCGCATAGGCCCATTAAAATAAGAAAACAAATCATCAGGATGTATGTCTGGGAAAGTCCCATCAGCAATCCCGCGAATGCCACACCGGTGATGGACAGTGTAATGAGTTTCTGTGGGCCTAAGCGGTCCGCCAGCCACCCGGCGGGCATCTGTGCAATCCCATATGAGAGTGTAAATGCAGAAATCACCAGACCCGATTGTGTGTAATCCAGGCTGAAATCATTGCGGATAAACGGTAACAGCGGCACAACAAGAGCGGTTATGACATGATGGCTGAAGTGGGATACCACAAAGAGCCAGGTCACACCGGATAACACCCTTGCCACGATTAATCCTGCGGTTTCAACAGCCGAATGAATCATAATTTTCCTTTTCTTAAAATGGCCACCAGCAGCCAGATGCCCATAACGGCTGCCGCCAGAAATCCGATGATACCGATAAGAGAGATCCCGAACATAAGTGGGGGGGTTTCGGAAATGACAATAAGAGCCGATCCGACAATCAAGGCAGCTATGATTATGGCGAAAGAAATGCGGTTGCTGACTTGATCGTGGGTTGCGCGCAGCGTATCGAGTCCCTGGTGTTGAACGTTCAAAAAAAGCTTTCGTTGCCTGAGCAGTCGGGTGATTTCCAGCATGTCCTTTGGAAACTGCTGAATAAACTTCAGAAGCTCCGAGGCCAGATTGTAAATGTCGTCGTATAATCGTTCTGGATAGAATCGTGCCAGTTTTTCTCTTTGAATAAACGGTTTGGCTCTGGATATCAGATCAAAATCCGGATCCAGCATGTTTGCAATCCCTTCCACCTCAGCAAATGCCTTCATCATTAAGAAAATATCCGGTGGAATTCTCAAGCGATGACGCGAGGCAATGATGAGAATTTCGTGAAGAAGTTTTCCCAGCTCGATTTCCTTCAAGGGCCTGTAAAGATGCCGGCCCATAAAATCTGCAACATCCTTTTCAAGCTTGCGTAGATCCGGCTCTTCTTCGTATGAGGTAAGCCTGAGAAGGATTTGAACCGCTCGTCGTTCGTTGCGGTTCACAATGCTGTCCAGAAGGTCGACAAAATCCTCTCGTGTCGCCCGGTCCACAGATCCGGCGTTACCAAAATCCAGCAGGCAAATGACGTTGTCGGGTAAGACAAAGATGTTGCCCGGGTGCGGATCTGCATGGAAAAACCCGTGATCAAATACCTGTTTAAAAAGAAGATCCACTCCATTGGCCGTAATAGCTTTTCTATCCAGGTCCGCGGCTTCCAGTTTCTCTAGCTCAGATACCTTGATACCATCTATAAATTCCGCTGTCAGCACCCGCTGTGTCGTATACTCGCTATAGACCTTCGGGACGTAAATGGTGGGGGTATCCAGAAATTGTCTCGCAAAACGCTCCATGTTGGCAGCCTCTATGGTATAATCCACCTCTTTTTCAAGTGCACCGGCGAACTCTTCAACAATTTTTACCGGCCGGTGTAAAGACAGCTCTTCAATGTGCCGCTCGATGAGCGTTGCCAAATGGAGCATAATCTCAAGATCCACTTCGATGATTCGTCGTATACCGGGCCGTTGAACCTTGACGGCCACTGCTTCTCCGTCTTTAAGCCAGGCTCTGTGAACCTGGCCGATGGAGCCCGAAGCAATGGGGATTTCATCGATTTTTTCAAATATATCTTCCGGTGGCACCTTCAGCTCTGCTCTTATTATCTCCATGGCCTCGGCAAACGGAAAGGGGGGCACATGATCCTGGAGTTTGGAGAACTCGTTGATGAACTCCAGTGGAATCAAATCGGGACGGGTGGAAAGCATTTGCCCGAGCTTGATATAGGTGGGGCCCAGTTCTTCAAAAGCCATCCGCACCCGTTCAGCCCGTGAGAGCTTTTCCACCGGCTCTCGCCTTTTCTTGGAAATCAGCTGCAGCCCCACTTCGATGTATTGATCGATTCTAAGAGACTCGATAAGGTCCCCAAACCCGTATTTGAAGAGGATGGCAAGAATTTGTCGATACCGGTTCAAGTGCCGGTAGGTGCGGCTGATAACACCTATTTTCCGAATACTAAACATCTATAGAGGGAGCCCGTTTAGTCTGAGGCCTCCTTTTCTTTGCTGCTAATGGCTTTTTTCAAATCGCGAATTTCTTTTTTAATAGCCTTTAGCTCATCTGCGGTAACCAAATCTGCTTTCTTTAGAAGTTCTTTGACGGTGGTTTCGATCCTTCTTTCTAGCATCTTGCGTGTGTCGTCATAACGCTTGAGCAGTTCTTCTAGGAACTTTCTGCCTTCTTTTTCCGACATTTCGCCTCTCTTGGCAAACTCCCTGGCAATAGCCTCGACTTCATCGCGAGTCTGAAGGGCCAGTCCAATCCCCGTCAACAGGGTCTTTTTAACTAAATCGAACACTGTAACCTCCTTTTGAACCAAGTTCACTTCGCTAACAATTGGCCTCAGGCCACCATTTCAGTATTCCATTTTCGAATCGAATTCGAAAATGCAAAAAATTTTTATCTTCTTAATAAGTTATAGAATTTCTGAGACGTCAAATTAGTGCCTAAAATAGCTGAACCCATATGAAAACTGCCGATTGTTCCGTTATTTTAATTTCCCCACAATCGCGCTGGCAATGGTATTTTTTTGAATTTCTTTTGTCCCCTCGTAGATTTCGGTGATTTTTGCATCCCGATAAAACCGCTCCACTTCATATTCCGTGATATACCCGTACCCACCAAGCAACTGGATGGCTTCATCTGCTATCTCGACAGCACAACGGGCGGCATACATTTTGGCCATGGAGGTTAATCTCGGATCGATGCGGCCCTGATCGAAATTCCATGCCGCCTTGTACGTAATCAGCCGCGCGAGCTCAATTTTCGTGGCCATATCCGCCAGCTTGTGCTGGGTTGCCTGAAACTGAGCGATTTTTCGACCAAACTGCTCCCTGTCCTTAACGTAAGCAACGGCTCGGTCAAAAGCGCCCTGGGCGATTCCCAGGGCCTGGGCCGCCACCAAGATTCTGCTCTCATCGAAAAACTCCAGAACCTGGTAAAACCCTCTTCCTTCACGGCCAATCAGGTGGGATTGTGGAACTCGAACCTCTTTGAAGTTGATCTCTGCCGTTGCCATGGTGTGGATTCCCATTTTATCCCCCAAATCGGTGGCGGTCACCCCCTGTTGATCAGCCTCCACCAAAAACATGCTCATCCCCCGATGGCTGGGGTGGCTGTCCGGATCTGTTTGACACAGCACCACGTAAAACCCTGCAAGACCGCCGTTGGTTATAAACGTTTTGGTGCCATTGATCACCCAGTGGTTGCCGTCCCTTACAGCGGTGGTATCCATGAAAGTGATGTCGGAGCCATGGTCAGGTTCGGTAAAAGCACCGGCGGAAAGCATCTGGCCCTCTGCAACAGGCGGAAGGTATTTTTTCTTCAATTCCTCGCTGCCAAACCGCAACACACATTCAGAGCCAAAACTGGCAAAAACTACAGCGCTTCCAATGGAAGAATCCCTTGCACAAAATTCGTCCGCCACGATGATATTCTCCAGAAGCCCCAGTCCCTGGCCGGAATATTCTTCAGGAAAGTGAATGCCTATAAATCCGAGTTGAGCCGCCTTTTTCCAGATCGGTTTCGGAAATTCGTGCGTTCGATCCAGGTCCAGTGCAAGTTCTTTGTCAAATTCACCCCTGGCGAAATCCCTGGCGGCCCTCTGAATCTCTCTTTGTGATTGTGAAAGTTCAAAGTCCATGATTGTTACCTCCCCGGCTCGTTTAAGACAGTCGGCTTTACAAGGTAAAAAATAATAAATATTTTTATGGATGTATCATTTGTGATGGGGCATTTCAAGGGAATTGACCGAAGCCCGGCAATTCACGATTAAAACATGAAACACATCTCAATTCGCCGAATCATCGTGTTTTGCAGTGCAACCATTGATCTTGGAGTAGAACTTCACCCGGAATTAACTTCCCTATACCAGACGTCAAGATGAAGCGAGTAACCTGCCGAATTTTTGACACATACGGGGCTTCTTCGAAAATACTTTTCGGGCCAATGATAAGGAAAAGAAAGTATAGGCCTGGCCTGCTGTAGGTTCTTGTGCATTCATACAGGGGCAGGGAGAGAATCTCCTGTCACCAAAAGAAGCTTGACGGAAAGACAATACTGGCTTAACTTGAAAGGGTTAAAGCAATTGATCTTAAGCGAATTTCAAACGATTTTATTTTGGAAAGGTAAATCGCCCATGTCGTTTTCAATCGCACTGGCCGGAAAGGGTGGAACCGGCAAGACCACCCTGGCAGGCATGCTCGTTAAGTACCTAGTCATGAAGGGAAAATCACCTGTGCTTGCAGTGGACGCGGACTGCAATGCAAACCTAAACGAGGTATTGGGCGTTAAGGTCACCGAAACCCTTGGCAACGCCCGGGAAAATATGAAAAAAGGAGACGTCCCCAGTGGTATGACCAAGGATGTGTTTATGTCGATGAAACTTGAAGAGGCTGTTGTGGAAGCGGACAACTTCGACCTGATCGTGATGGGTCAACCAGAGGGGCCTGGATGCTATTGCGCGGCAAATGCGCTGCTGGCAGGGTTTTTGGAAAAACTCACGAATAACTACCCATACATTGTTATGGACAATGAAGCGGGAATGGAACATATCAGCCGGTTGACCACTAAAAACGTAGATATCCTCCTGATTGTATCGGATCCGTCCAAAAGGGGACTTCAGGCCGCTTTGCGGATCGAAGATCTGGCGAAATGTCTGAAAATCGGTGTAGGGAAAAGCTATCTTGTCATCAACCAGGCAAAGGAGAACTCTTCTTCAATTATGAAGGAAATGATTTCCGAAGGGGGGCTTGAGCTTGCCGGGATCATACCAGAGGATGAGACCATCTACGAATTCGATTTGAATGGTCGCCCCACCATTGAAATCCCAGAAGATAATAAGGCCGTAAAGGCTGCATTCGATATATTTGATAAAATCATAAACTGATTTTCGATATACGGGAAGTAGAATGCGCAAAACAGGATTTGTGTACGATGACAGATATATGCTTCATGATACCGGGAGCTTTCACCCCGAGATGCCCGAAAGAATCAGAGCAGTCCTAAAGGGAATCAGGGATACTGGTCTGCTGGCCAAACTGATATTGATTACGCCTGAACAGGCGGATATCAAATGGGTTGAAACCGTTCACAACAAAGAATATATTCAAAGATTTAAGCAATCATGCGTGCTGGGAGAGACGCAATTTGAATGTCCGGACAATCGGATGTGTGCTGAAACTTACGAAGTTGCCATGCTGGCTGTTGGTGGTGTTCTTAAGGCTGTACGGTACATGATGCGGGGAGCGATAGACAATGCTTTCTGTGCCGTAAGACCCCCTGGCCACCATGCAGAGATCAATCGAGCCATGGGGTTTTGTTATTTTAACAATGTTGCCATCGCTGCAAGATATTTGCAAATTCAATGGAACATTAAACGGGTGGGTATAGTGGATTTTGACGTCCATCATGGCAACGGAACTCAGCAGATCTTTGAGGAGGACCCTACGGTTTTTTATTATTCCATACATCAACATCCTTCATTTGCCTACCCTGGTACAGGGCGCGAGTTTGAACATGGTTCAGGCAGTGGTTACGGCTTTACGAAAAACTCCCCGGTGTTGCCTGGAATGGGTGATGGAGCATACCGGGACCTATTGGAAAAGGATCTGTTTCCGGCTTTCGAATCCTTTCAGCCCGAGGTGATCCTGGTATCGGCAGGCTTCGACGCCCATGAAAGTGACGACATGTCGGACATCAGGCTTTCAACGGAGTGTTTTTCCTGGATGATGAAAAGGGTGATGGAGATGGCCGACAAATACTCAAAGGGAAGAGTTGTTTCGGTTCTGGAAGGGGGTTATGCCATTGGCATGCTGCCGGAACTGGTAAAGAACCATGTTGAGATTTTGCTCCATGTTAAACGGTAACACAAACCCCTTAAGTTGGATAATAAGTAACATCAGAGATCCTGACAAGTCATATTTTGTCAATGTAACTGTTTGAAATTGCTATACTGTCATTTCTCATAATTTCATGTGCATTACGTTTTTTCAATACATGTAAGTACTTGAT
>JAFDFZ010000041.1 GCA_019309565.1 Deltaproteobacteria bacterium | reverse complement strand
AAAGATGGCTATATGTTACTGTATCATCTTCTTTACTCCATCTGGTTATAATGAACTTTCTAGATTCTACTCGATATCATCTGCGATTTCAATCGGTTGTAACCCTCTTTCCCTGAATCCTGATCATGGAACCTATCAGTTTTGGCTTTATTGGATTCCATAGAAAAAATAAAGTATGCTCAGCTCCACTGTAAGGAAAACAAAGGTCATTATAGCCCCTGCCTTTGTATAATCAACGGTGCGATACCCTCCTGGTCTCATAACAAGTGCATTTACCTGGTGGGTTGGAAGTACAAACGTATTTGAAGCCGATAATCCGACTACCAGGGCGGCCATGCGGGGATCTGCTCCGGCGATCACCGCCATGTTCATACAAAGTGGAACCAGAAGAACCGTGGCCCCTACATTCGATATTACAAGCGTAAAAAAAGACGTCATCAACCCAACCACAGCCAGCAGAACGATAGGAGAAGGCTGGCCGATATAGCCCAAAATACCGTGCGCAATGAATGAGGCTGTTCCGGTTTTTTCAAATGCAATGCCCAGTGGAATAAGCCCTGCCAAAAGAAACACGGTCATCCAGTCCACAGCGCGATAAGCCTCATCGATTGAAAGCACACCGGTAATAATCATCCCAAGCGCTCCGGACATCAGGGCAACCGAAAGCTGTACCTTGAATATAATGACCTGAAGCAATGCAACGGCAAGCCATGAAATGGCAAAAGCGGCTTTCTGGGGGCGCATAATTTCACCTTCAAGCGGGCTTACAAAGGCAAGGGCTCTCGGCCTGGATCTGTTTCTTAAAACATGAAACCTCTCCCAGGGCCCTTGCAGCAGGATGGTATCTCCCATTTGCAGTGGAATGCGGGTCAATCCTCCATAATAGACACGGTTTGCCCTGATTAGCGCGATGGGATTCAATTTGTACTGCTCTTTGAAATTAAGCTCGCTCATTGTTTTTCCGATAAGCTCTGAACGTGGAGGTACGACCGATTCCGCCAGCCCGGAGTTGGTGCGGGCAAGGCTTTCTGCAAACACTTCCAGGCCATCTTTAATCTGCCAGCCTAATTTTTCTGCCATCCAGTGAACATTCTGCTCTCTGCCCACAACCGCTATATCATCGTTGGCAGCGACCCGATCAGAACTGCGGGGGGCAAAATTTTTTACATTTTCGGCTGAATGATGGATCGCAATAACCGTTGTTAAGTATTTTGTCCTGATTTCAAGTTCCTCTAATGTTTTAGCGGGGTTAAAATTTTGTGGTATATGTAATTCATAAATATTATCAAATAGTTGATATGCCTCCATCAGGGAAGAAGTAACATCTTTATCCGCTTCGCCCGAAGCGGCAGGCAGAACAAATTTTCCGAAAATAACAAAATAGAGAATGGCACTTGAAAGCAGGCAGATTCCAATGGGAGTCTGAGTGAACAGCCCGAAAGGCTCCAGTTTCTTTCCCCCCAGAACCATGAGATCGTTTAGAAGGATGGTGGGGCTGGCTCCTACCAGGGTGATCGTACCGCCTATGATGGCACAAAACCCCATGGGCATAAGAATCCGGGAAAGCGGAATACCCATCCGTTTGCTGATTCTTTGAGTGGCCGGTAAAAAAAGTGCGGCAGCGCCGATGTTCTGCATCATGCTTGATATTAATCCCACTGTTGCCGAGACCAATATAATGATCTTTTTTTCGCTTTTTCCGGCCAGCCTGATAATGGGTCCTGCAACCTGATTCATAATCCCTGTTTTATCAAGCCCCGCTCCGATGATAATAACTGCGATAATAGAACATACCGCATTGCTGCTTAACCCAACGAAGGCCTCAGCAGGAGAGATGAGGCCGATTAAAGGCAACATGACCATCATCATTATTCCCACCACATCAACTCGAACCCATTCAAAAATAAAAAGCGTAATTACAGCGGCAAGCACAATCATCGTTAAGATCATCTCTGCAGTCATACAGAACAGTCCTTTCGTCAGAGCCGTATAAATTTTAGGCGGTCTTTTTTCTATTTTCTCCTTTTATTTTCGTTTCTGAACAAAAAACATAAAAACAGGGCAAACAAAACAAGTGAAACACCAAAAGCAAAATTAACCTCCATTTGAAATACCCCCTCTACAATTTCCTGAGCAACAAAATGCAGCCATTTACGCTCATGGCCGGAATCGTCCAGAAAATTGCCGCTTTAAATTCCAACCCGGCGGCAAGTATTGTTTATATTCGTACAGCAATCAATGCTTCTTATTATATCTAGATAAAAAAACAGAAAATCCTGCCCTCTTATAAGGAATGGCACGAAATTCTGCTTTTCTTGAACAGTTTGAATAAAAAGAATCTGTGGCTCACACCTCAAAATATCATAGCACAGAATACACAAATATTTCCTTCCGAGGCCTTTTTTCATTTTCGGATCGGTTGTATGCCGCATCTTCTTCTTCCGATATAACAAATTCAAATTCTCCGATTTCTTTCCTCAACTCGGCCAGCACTTCATCAGAGTCGGTATACTTGACCACATGAGTAAAAGGTATCCCAAGGCTTTCGGCCTTTTCTTTGAAGGGTTGAACGTTTTGCTCCGCCAGCATCTGAAAATCCAAACAAAGCCTATCTCTTGAGTCTGAAAACATTTTAAAAGTGTCACAAGAAAGCGGGGCAGTATTCAATGCCACGATTTCATAAGACATTTGTTGCGCCATATCTATGGCATAATCGATTATTTCCTTTGAAAAGGTGCTCTCTTTTCCAATCACCACAAGTTTTCTGGGAGTCTTGTTTACTATGCTTTCTTGAACCATTTCACTGGCTGTGTCATGCCGACCTGCTTCTGCAAAGGTGATGGCCTTCTGATATTGCTGCATTCTGCCTGTTAGAGTCTGCAGCTTATTTTTTATTTTCCCTAATATTCCTGCCACGATTTATGTCCTCCTCAAAAAGATTTTTTGCCGGACCACATATGTGTTTTATAAAAGGTTTCGGTTTAATCACCACAAGCGGCATCGGCAATATCTGGCTTAGTTCTGAAGCCAAAGACGGCGTTGAATAAGCTTTTGATGCTTCAAGGCGCTTATAATCGGTGGCATCGTAAATGGTTACTACGACATCCCTGTGCTCGTTTAAATAATTGATAATTTCTTTTCTTGGATCCCCTGCCCTGATGGTTACATGGTATTTAACGTTTTGCACTCCTGATTCTGAAAGTGATCTTTTTAAATTTTCTACTGCCTCTGCCATCATATCTTTAGCCGTTTCACTTTCACCAGCCTCGGCATATGCCGAGGCAACCAGGGCGGCTTCAATGTAATTTCTCGCCATAATGGTTTTCTGCCGGCTCTTTTCGAGTATATTTTTTATTTTTATGACCTGAAGCACATCCAGCTCTGCTTTAATTTGCCTGCAGAGTTGCAATGCGTATCGAAGCGATTTTTTATCAGGGCCTGTGCCGTCAATAGCCAATAACACCTTTTCCATGTTATCTTTCCCTCAATTTCAAATTCTTAAATCTGGACGATTCCTTCTTGATCTTCTAATCCTGAAATTCTGTTTTCGAACTTTTTTTCTTGTTTTCCGGTACAACAAATCCAGGGCAGGTTCTCGTTGCCCGGCTTCGGCAAAGGTTATTGCAGCCATTAACCTGTCGAATCGATTAAGTGTTTCTCTTATCTTAAGCATGTGTTTCCTCCCTTAGGTTAAACGGTTTATGTTGCTTTTTGCAGGTGTGCTGGAGCAACATGCATGCCATCAGATCCAAATAAAGACATAATATATTGATATTTTTATATTTTTTGCCAAATAGGAGAATCGTTAAAAAAGAGACCAACTATTGCCATTTGCAACACACCACCGTGATTAAAGAGTATTTTATTGCCTAATCAATACCTTAGCCTATTGTTCAATAACGAACACCAATGTTGCATATCGTAACAAAAAGAGAAGCACTATTTCCCTGGGGGGATAAAAAGCATTGAAGAAAGCAGGTGATATAGTTTATATTAGATAAGTTAAACGGTTCAGCGCTGCAGGTTCAGACTTGCATATTTCACCTATTAATAGAGATGGCGATGTATTGTGGTATAATATAATATTATTTAACCAATTTGTTTATGATCAATTCTCTATGTTCCGCTCGATATCATGAGCGATATCAATCGGTTGTAACCCTCTAGCCCTGAAGGCTGAGCCTGGAACCGATCCGTTCGAGTATTTAAAAAGTTAAGGCAGAGAAGTAAAGCCTATGCGCATTTTTAAAAAGGGAGATACATCCTTTTCAGATATCGATGAGTTAAGGCAGATACTGATCGATACCAATCTCCCCGCCCAGGTCGATAAGATTGCACGAAAAGAGATCGAAAAACTCTCCAAAACAGGCCCATCCTCCGCGGAATACACAATCGGAATAAATTATCTAGAATATCTGGTCAGCTTGCCATGGAATTACATGACAGAAGACAACCTAGATATTGAAAGAGCCGAGAGAATACTGAATGAGGCCCACTATGGCCTGGAAAAAATTAAAGATCGCATCCTTGAACACCTGGCAGTAAGAATATTGAAGTCTTCCCAGCGCCATCGTATCCTGGTGGTCGATGATGAGAAAATGGCCCGAATGAATTTGGAGTATGTTTTCTCCCAGGATGGCTATCATGTTCAGACCGCTGCCAATGGGGCTGAAGCCTTAAGTCTTCTTGAACACACCTGCTTTGACGTTCTGGTTACCGATTATAAGATGGACAAAATCGACGGCATGGAGCTGCTGAAGCTGGCAAAGGCAAAAAATCCCGATACGGAAGTGATCATGATTACCGGTTATGCAACAGTGCCCAGGGCCATTGAGGCTTTTAAAAAGGGCACCTATCATTTTTTGACCAAGCCTTTAAATCTGGCCGAGATACGATCCACCATAAAAAAAGCTCTATTTAAAAAGAATTTTCAACTCACTTCAAGAGGACCGGTGCTCTGCTTTGTGGGACCACCCGGTACGGGCAAGACTTCTTTGGGAAAATCGATAGCAAGAAGCCTGGAGCGAAAATTCATTCATATGTCTCTGGCCGGTATAAAAGACGAAGCTGAAATCAGGGGGCATCGCAGAAGCTATGTGGGTGCTCTGCCCGGAAGAATCATCCAGGAAATCCGAAGAGCGGAATCAAAAAACCCGGTTTTTATGCTGGATGAAATTGACAAGGTAGGCCAGGATTTTAAAGGAGATCCGGCGGCCGCCCTTCTCGAGGTACTTGATCCAGAGCAAAACAGCCAGTTTATTGATCACTACCTGGATGTGCCTTTTGATCTGTCCAGGGTTATGTTCATTACCACAGCCAATGCCGTGGATCCTATTCCAGAGCCGCTTTTGGATAGGTTGGAGGTTCTTTACCTGCCAGGTTATACCGAAGAAGAAAAACTGCAAATAGCCATAAAATATTTAATCCCTTCTGAAATTGAAGATTCAGGCCTTTCGGTTCATCCTCCTGTGTTTACACCCGAAGCGATTCGCAAAATTATCAGGGAATATACAAAAGAGGCGGGAGTGAGAAGCCTTAAAAGGCAAATCGCTTCAATCTGCAGAAAGAAAGCGCGCGAAAGGCTAAGCAATCTTAGAGAGGATTCCTCAGATGTAATATCTGCTGAAATCATCGAAAGCAGGCTTGGACCCAGAAAGTTTTTCTTTGAGGTGGCCGAAGCAAAAGAAAGAATCGGCGTTGCCACCGGACTGGCATGGACCGAGGCTGGTGGTGAGATCATATTTATCGAAACAACGAAAATGAAAGGAAAAAACCGCCTCATATTGACGGGCTCCCTTGGGGATGTGATGAAAGAATCGGCCCAGGCAGCTCTCAGTTACATCCGAAGCAACACCGCCATGTTCAAGATTTCAGAAGATTTTTTTGATAAACACGACATCCATATACACGTACCCGCAGGAGCCATACCCAAAGATGGCCCTTCAGCCGGTCTTCCCATAGCGGTGGCGTTGATATCACTTCTTACAAACAGGGCGTGCAGAAAGGATATAGCACTAACAGGAGAGTTGACTTTAAGTGGCAGAATACTTCCTGTTGGGGGGGTTAAAGAAAAAATACTCGCCGCCCACAGGGCGGGAGTGACATCTGTTGTATTTCCGGCCAGGAACAAACCAGATTTAAGGGAGATTCCATCCGAGATTCAAAAAGCACTGGAAATCATAACCGTAAACGAACTGGAGCAGCTCGTACACCTGGTATTAAAATAAGCCTCCTTGCTCCAGCAGTTCTCGATGATCGCAAAACGCATCTTGACTTGCCGCCGAATAATCGCTACCCCCACTTGCGGTTTTTCCCTTTACTCCAGTATATCGGTTACCGCCAAAAACAGATCCGTATCACGGATAACCCCCACAAGCCTTTCATTCTCATACACGGGAAGCACGGTGATCTTATTCCGGAATATCTCTTTTAATGCATCCATCAAACTGGCCTCAGCATCGATGGTACCACGTATTTTCAGCATGATATCACTTACCTTTGTTTGAGCGTTTTTCAAAACGCGTGCCTTGAACCCTAGCTTGATTTCGTCAAGGGACGAGGCGTCGGCTTCGGCAAAAGTCATCGATATACCCAGCGAGGCCAGTTTTTGAGAAAGCCCCCCGGCAATCTCCGGAATAAGCGTTCTTAAAAAAGAACGAAAATCCAATATTCCCGTAAGATTTCCCTTTTCGTCAAGCACAAGAACCGTTCGCGGCCCTGCCTCTGTGCATATACCGCTTTCAAGTTCACAGTATGAGCTTCGCAGAGTCAATACCGCCTCGCGAAGGGTGGCATCTTCTGTAACCGTGGAATAATTCTAGATGGGAATCATCCTGTCTTTTACTTTCTTTTTGTAAAGCATACTCGATTCTCCTTGTCATGGAAATCGGAGCGATATGGGCCGGACGGCTCTGGCAAATTCAGAGAAAACCCTTACTCAAGTTTCGCATCCTTTAATACCTTGAAAAGCCTTATATGATGGCGTCGAATGAAATTTTTTAAAGGCAAAACACACTTTGCCACCCTTCGTTAACGACACAACGGCAGTCAACCCCGTAGTTGCATAAACCACATAGTAAACTGGCCTGTACACATGATTTACCACTACCCGACGGCTACGCCTTTTGAGGCGCACCAACAACGGGGTCAACAAAGCGCTTAAACTAGAGGGACCAAGATCTCGGTAACTTAGCAGCACTTTCCCTGTGCCTTAAGCTTGATGTTCTGTATTTGCTGCCGCTTAAGAGCTCCGGTGTAATTATTTTGCCTTCAAAAATTTTATTCGACTTAAGCGTCATTCGCTATTTTACGGGAAAATAGGGGTGCAAAACTTCAGGCCCTCATTGCCGAGCTTCCTGCCGCAGCTAATGTCCTCCGACAATCATCCCGCTTGCGGCAACCATCAAAATAACTGCCTCCAGCAGCGCAAGCACCGCATAGATAATATCCTTGTTTTTCAACAAACGGGGGACAATGGCCAGATAACAAAAAATAGTGACACCTGACAGAATGGCAACGCCGATAAAATTGATAAAATCACCGTATCTAAGCATACCGGCCCATCCCCAGCCATCTCGGATTCCGGCGTGGTGAAGGTAATCCTGTACATTCATGGACCAGTAGCGAGGTAGCTCATCCATTGGAATATAGGGATCCATAATTCCGAAGGCATACAGGATGAATGTGACAAAGAGCGTTAGCAAACCGATGATCATGCCTTTCTCTAAGATGGTGGCATAGAGCATCTGTTCGGATGCCGGCTCCAAAGAGATATCAAATTTTTCTTCCATTTGTTTCACTCCATCCTCTCAGTGATTCAACGGGCCTGAAGGTTGGGCGTAAAATCACGTATAAGGGAAAGATCAGATGCGCTCATGAGGCAATCCCCTTCAACAGGGCACGCGCCCCGGCAAAGGCAAGTATACCGATTACCATCCAGCGAATAAAGCCTGGCTTTGCGATTTTCAAAAAATGCACTCCTACAAAGGAACCCAACATGATTCCCACGATGGATGGCACGACCATCATGGGAATCACGCAGCCTTTGTTCAAGTAAACCCAGGCTGCCGACGTATCGGTGATGGACAGCAGAAACTTGCTGGTTGCCACGCTGATTTTAAGAGGCGCTCCCATGATCAGATTCAGCACCGGCACATTTGCCCATCCCGCTCCAAGGCCGAACATCCCGGCCATAATTCCGATAATGATAAACAGGCTCAGCCCAAGAGGTGTTCTGTGAATCTTCCAGTTGATGAACTGCCCGGAGCTTGCTTCCTGATAGACGCCATAGATCCTAAGGGCAGAAGAGAGTTTATCTGCCTTGGGCACATCGGGGATTTCGGATTTTTTTGCGGTCAACATCAAAATACAGATTCCCAGAATGGTGCCTCCAAGGCAAATCTGTACAACGTTTGTGGGCAGTGCAAGCCCTATCATGGCCCCTGCAATGGCACAGGTGGAAGCGATAAGCGCAACGGGAATCGCAAGTCTTAAGCTTGCCAGGTTCAGTTTAAGAAGCCCTGGGCCAGCCGCCAGTGCCCCGGAAAGAGCCACCAGCAGGCCGGTGCCTCTGACGAAGTCGAGATGAAACGGGAAAAAGCCGCTTACAATGGGTACAAACAGCACACCGCCACCCACTCCTCCAAGCACGGCTAAAACCCCCATTACAAACGTCACCAGAAAAAGAACAAGAGGCCAAAACCACCAGGACCGCTCGCTGCCAGGCTCTGGTTCAGGCCCCTGAGCCGATGCAGAAGCTCCAGGTAGTATCATTAAAAAGAGGCAAAGCGGTACAGCTATCCTAAACATGGTCTGCTTCGACATCACTTCCTCCTCGGTGTAACATGTTCTCCATCGACCAAATATACAAAAGCAGATGGTAAAGAAAAAGAATCCTATCTACGTTTCGTACGAAAGACCGCCTCCTTTAGATACTGAAAAACTTCAGGCCCCTCCAAGGAAGCATCCTCTGTGCCCTTGACGACCTGGCGCAATGAGTTGATTTTTTCCTTATCGAAACTTCCAATAGTAACATCCATTAATTTAAGCGAATTTTCGGATGGACCGAAAATAACGACCGGGCTCAGCAAGATTTCTCCATTCTCAGCCCTGTCCAACCGCCCCATTATCTCATAGCCATCTGTCTTAAAGGGCTTTGGTGCCTGCCGGTAACCAAGAAGTTCGGCAAACAGGGTTAGAACCTCACGAACCCCCTCTACATCACCGGCTGTAAGCGCAGCAGATCCCTCTTCGGCCAAAGCTTCAATGTCCGATGGTTCGAAGGAAAGATCCAGCATTTCGATACATGCTTTTTGAATGGTCTTAACGGATACTTCTTTCCTGCCGATAACCACATCGGAGTCGTTCAAAATCTTCTTGATATTTCGGATCCGGACCATTTCCTTAACGGTGGGGCTTTTGCGAAGACCGATATCCCCTGCCGACGTGTTATATATGGCAAGATCATTGTCCAGAACAAGGATTCGACCGTGCTGAGCATTACCTTCCAGTATGTAAAGATCAAGGTCTCGCTCCTTGATTTTCTTAAATGAACCCATATTCAGCAGCTCAATCATGGCATCCTTGTCCACTCTCCTGCCGCTGTCAACTGGCCCGAGAGATTGGAGCACCTTATCGGTCATCCTGTCGATTCGTATTTTTTTGAGAAGATTTTCTTTAAAGCTCATCGTAATCCTGCCTTCGGATACAGACCTCTTTCCTTGTGTCTGGCTTCGAAGTTCCCCATTGGGCTCCGTCTAAGTGCTTCGGTGTCATTATTAGTTATGTCATGCAGTTTTACTTTCAAACCCGGTAAAATCCCGGAATTAATTATCAGTAAGCGCAATCGTGCGCTGTTTGTACAAATGATTTTGTACGATTCAGTCGCTGATAATTCATGGAGCGATAAGTTTTAAAAAATACATTGATCACTACTCAACTATTTTCCCTATAAAGATTTTATTCGACCCAAGACACTCACTATTCTCTGTTAAGACAGGAGGTGCGAAACTTCAGCCTGTTTTATTTTCTTGACTTCTGTTCATATCCTGAATAGAAGCTGGAATCAAGTACTCCATGACCATTGTCAATATTAGTGGAACCATAACAACCCATCATTTCCATCATCTACGTTTGTATTTTCGATCAGAAGCTTTGATACAATACCATTTTTTTCCAAAAGGAAATAACCCATGAGAAACAAAACATTTTATTTGATAGGGTTGGCGCTTTTATGGGATGTTCTGTCGATCTTGTTCCTCGTTCCGGTGTCTGTTGATGCCGGCAGCATTAAAATCGGCATCATTGATTGTTACAGCGGCCCTCCGGCCCTGTATGCAAAAGACGCGTTAAACGGATTTAAGCTGGCGGTGTCTGAAATAAACAAAAAAACGGCTTTGGGCAAAAAGATCGAATACATAGCCCGCGACTCCAAATTTAAGGTGGACCAGGCCTTGAATTTGGCAAAACAACTGGTGATGCGAAAAGAAGTGGATGTTCTGGTTGGAACCATCAACAGCGCAGCGGCGCTGGCGATATCCGAAGCTGTGGCTAAAAAGCAAAAAGTGCCGTTTATTGTATGGATGTCAAAAAGCGAGAGAATCACCGGAGAGAAGGGACACCGATACGTTTTTTCTTCGGGTGAAAACACCGCCATGGCCGGTAAGGCAGCTGGTATAGCCTTGTCCAAAAAACCCTATATCAAGTACTGGGTTGCAGGCGACCATTACGAGTACGGTCATGCCATGGCGGATGCAGCCTGGCGGAATTTAAGAAAAATGAAACCCGAAGTGACCGTTATCGGCAAGTCCTGGTGGAAGCCTGGAGAGCCGGACCTCATTCCCTATATTACCTCCATACTGGAGGCGAAACCCGAAGCGGCGATATTCTGTACCGGCGCTCCTAGCATGACGAATGTCATGAAAGCGATAAAAACAACCGACATGGCCCAAAAAGTACCCATCTGGATTCACACCGCCACCGACCACACCATGCTGAAACCGCTTAATGCTGAAGCTCCTGAAGGGGTATTGGGCACAACGGACTATCACTTTTATCATCCGGATATTCGGACCAACAAGGAGTTTGTTGCTGCCTTTAGAGCTGCTTATGGAAATCCACCGGGCTCTGCCGCATTTCATGGATACATAACCGCACATTTCATCGCAGAGGCGTTCAAAAAGGCGGGTGCGGCTAACAAAGAAAAATTTATCGACGCTCTGGAGGGGCTGAAAATAGAAAGCCCCATCGGGCCCATCGAAATGCGGGCCTGCGATCATCAGGCGGCATTACCTGTTTTTCTGGGAAAAACCAAACGATCTGCAAAATACGGTTTTGTCATCTCAAGCAATATTGTTACTTTCAGAGGGGATGATGTTATGCCCACATGTGAAGAGATTATGGCAGCAAGGATGAAATAATCACCCGATCAGCCCCGGCACCAGATAAGCCCTACGCTTTTTCCAAGGCTAAGCATGTGAAAAACGGCCCCTTTAGGGGCAGTTGGAATAAAAACTTAGTTGCAAGTGATCTAAAGTACCTAAAGTTAAGATATCGCTTCGCTCTTTCATATTAAAAATAGATCAAATTCCTTAAACTTCACCCCGTAGTTGCATAAATAACAGCATAGTAAAGTGGCTTGTACGTATGATTTATCGGTACCTGACAACTGCCCCTTTTTAGAGTTTTATTACAACAACGGGGCTCACATCAAACTTCAGTTCACTATTTTTTTTCTACGAACACAGCATGTTATTCAATAACGACAACAAATTGTCGATATGATGCCCCTATGCGCCTGAACCCTGCTGTCCAGCAATTTTCGGTGAACATGAAAAGGCCGAACGATTGCTGCCCACGGTTCCTTTTATGGACCTTGCGCCAGAGCCCGTCTAGGAATCCAGGGGCAAACGAAAAAGCGATGCCGGATTGTCCCGCAGTATTTTTCGCGCAAGCCGAACAGCCTCATCCTCTGACATGTATCCTTCGGAAACCTTATCAGAAAGAACCCGTGATACCACTTGACGGGTCATCTTTGCATGGGCATATGCGATCTCAACGGTAATCGAGTCTCCGCCAAAAGCCATTATCTTGTTACCAGGTACGGTTTCTATCAGCTCATGAAGCAGCCGCCTGCCCATTTCCGGAGATATCAGATTAACCCAGCAAAGGTCTGCATACACATTGGCGAAATTCTTTGCCAGGGTTGCCCACTGGTGTACAAAGGGATAGCCGCCATGAAACAGGTCGAACCTGGCTTCTCGATACTCTACAAAAAGGTTTATCAAATCGGTCGGGTTTGAATTGGTGATGATATTTTCATTTCCTTCTTGAAGTCCGGTATGAATTTGAAGGGGAAGATCACGATCAATCGCACACCGTATTACCTGGTGCATCATGTAGTCCTGAAGCGGTTTTGCTTCGAAAAAAGAGGGCCCTTCTCCCAGATGCCTTGCTATTTTGTTAAAAGCAAGCTCTGCTTCATGATGAGAAACTTTATCGTATTGCAGGGTGCGAATATAGGCAAGAGCGGTTTTTATTCCCACTGCCCCCTCTTCCGCGTACCTTTCCATGACGATCCTCATGGCTTCCGCCAGATGATCCAAGGAATGAATGGCCTTTTGCGATTTCTTTTCAAGGAACGAAAGATCCTGTCTAGATCGCACATCTATGAAATCATCCAACCGAACCACCGGTGCGAACAGGGATCGATCTACCTCGGTTGTTTGCAAATCAAGAATGGCGATTTCGATACGAGCTTTCTCTTTCATCACATAGCGATACCAGTTGTTTGTTCTCGACTCCGCGATAGCGCTGGATAGCTCAACATATGTATCTGTGTTAAAATCATCGACGCCAAACAAATCCTTCGCAGCAATCAGCGTGGCTTTTGCATAAGCGGTATTTCTTATGGCCTCCCAGAATGGTTCCAGAGCCTTCCACCGCTGCTCCAGGCTCATATCTTCACGCTGCGGCTCTGGAACATATCGGCGCAGGTTGAGCCGTTTGACGAACTGTAAGCGATAATGGTGCATGGGAAGCCGAACGGCTTCCATCAACGAAGGAGACATTCCAGCTGAAACCAGGTCGCTTGAATTGTAGTGCCCGAACAGATAGCTAAAGTCAACGGCATAGTCGTTGCGTTCCGATTCCAGCATGGTGTGCTCGTGGGTATCTACCAATGATATTGCCTCAATCGCCGATCCGATGCCTTCAATGATACCATCCATCGCGGTCTTCCTTTTTCTTTATATATTTCATGTATCTATATTTGAGGCTTGGGGTATTGTAGGGCCAAATCTACGGCAGCTTCGGCATGGAAGACTCCCGGCTCATTCCCCAAGCGGTTCTGTGGTTTTCATAATTTGTAAGCCCTTCTGTGCACGCTCAATATCCATCTTTTACTATTTGTTTTGTATCACGAATCACCGTGCTCCTCAAACAACTTTGAACGGTTCCAGCAATTCTCTGTGAATTTTCTATGAAGCCGGGTGATCTGATTTTCTTTAAAGATTCCCTTTCTTACAACAGCGCTTACATTTATATTGTTAAGAGACAAAAAAAGTGTAAAAATAGAAAAGATTCTTAAAAAAGTTTGGTTTCTATGAAAAAGATTTTGATAAGCATGGTTGTCCTGTTCGGGCTTAGTGTTTTGGGCTGGCAGATCTATCAGAAAGCATCTGCTTCCCGAACAGGGTATAAACGCCAGCGAAAAATGGTGCCGGTGGCCGTAGAAATCGCACCGCTCAGGAAAGCAACCATCCGTGAAGTAGGTCGGTTTACCGGCTCTCTTTATCCCTTCTCTCAGTTTACCGTAGCCCCGAAAGTCGGCGGCCGGCTTGAAAAAATTTTGGTTGATATCGGTGATGTTGTCAAAAACGGCCAGTTGATAGCTGTTCTGGATGACGACGAGTACCGACAGCAGGTTTATCAGGCAGAGGCGGAAGTTGAAGTTGCAAGGGCGAATCTCCAGGAAAGCCGGGACATATTGGAGAATACCGAACGTGAATACCGGCGAATAGTGGCCCTGAGCAAGAAAAAAATCACTTCCGAATCCGAGCTTGATGCCATCGAGGCGAAATACAAAACCCAGCAATCAAAGCTGAAGGTAGCCAGAGCGCAACTGGCACAAAAAGAGGCCGCACTCAAGATGGCCAGGGTTCGATTGTCTTACACCCAGATCCGGGTGCCAGAGAACAATGCCAATAACCCCAGGGTGGTGGGTGAACGATTTGTGGACGAGGGGGCGATGCTTGCTCCCAACCATCCGATTGTTTCCATTCTCGATATCGAGACTCTTACCGCCGTGATTTATGTGATCGAACGGGATTATCCGAAGATACAACTTGGATTGAAGGCAAGGGCTGTTACCGATGCCTTTCCCGGGCGCACCTTCACCGGGCGGGTAACGCGGATCGCACCGCTGTTGAGGGAAAAATCGCGTGAAGCACGGGTGGAAATCGAAATACCCAACAAACAAAAGCTTCTTAAGCCGGGTATGTTCGTTCGGGTGGAAATCGAATTCAGACAGCATGATGATGCCACGTTGATACCTACCGAAGCCATTGTAAAGAGAAACGGAACCCCTGGTGTGTTCGTAGCGGATCTGAAACAAAAAAGAGCGCGATTCGTTCCAGTTCAGCTGGGTATTATCAACGCAAAGGATGCAGAGGTTCTCCGCCCTCCCCTAAGCGGTTTTGTGGTCACCTTAGGACATCATCTGCTTGAAGATGGTGCATGGATTATTCTGCCCGGTGAAAAGCCAGAGGCTTCCCTTAAAGGAAAACACAGCAAGCCCTTACGCAAAAAGAAAAATCCTTCGATTGTCAGAAGAAAAATATGAACATTTCCCGTTTTGCCGTACAACGACCCGTGCTGACCGTGATGGTCTTTTTGATTGTCATCATCATCGGAGGGGTGTCACTTATGCGGCTTCCCATCGATTTGATGCCTGATATCACCTATCCGACGCTCAGTATCAGTACGGAGTATGAAAACGCAAGCCCGGAAGAAGTGGAAGAGCTTATCACACGGCCAATCGAAGAGGCCATGAGTGCGGTGCCGGGAGTGGAGGAGGTCACTTCTGTTTCGGCCGAGGGGCGAAGCAGCGTTCGGGTCACGTTCTCCTGGGGAATCGACCTGGATGCTGCGGCGAACGATATTCGCGATCGTCTTGATCGTGTTATTTCCCGGCTTCCAGAGGATGTCGAGCGTCCGCGACTGCGAAAGTTCGATCTGGCTGCCTTTCCTATTTTAATCCTGGGTGTTTCAAGCAACCTGGACCCCATTGAGGTGCGAAACATCATCGACAACCAGGTGAAAAACCGAATAGAACGGATCCCCGGAGTGGCTTCCCTGGACATCCGTGGAGGGTTGAATCGCGAAATCCACGTCAATCTCAATGCAGAAAAACTAAAGGCTCTGGGATTGCCCATCGATCAGATTCTGAGTCGCATCAAAGAAGAAAATATCAACATCCCCGCAGGCACCATCGAACAGGGCCTGCTGGACATCACCATTCGAACCCCCGGCATATACACCAGCCTGGATGAGTTGAAGAATACGGTGGTCGCTTTACGGGAGGGGGTGCCGATTCAGCTTAAAGAAATTGCAGCAGTTGAAGATGGCTGGGAGAAGATCACCCGTATTGTCAGAGTAAACGGCAGGGCCGGGATCCGGTTGTCGGTCAGCAAACAGTCGGGAAAAAACACAGTGAATGTTGCCACTGGCGTGCTGAAGGAAATTGAGCGTATCAACCGGGATTTTCCTCAAATCCAGATTATTCCCATTATCGACACTTCTGATTACATCAAACGCTCCATCACCCATGTGGGCAGCGTGATTCTATACGGCGGCGCACTTGCGGTTATCGTGCTGCTGGTGTTTCTTCGAAACATCCCCAGCACCGCCATCATTGCCACCACGATTCCCATCTCGGTGATCGCTGCGTTTTCGCTTATGTACTTCGGAGGTTTCACTCTGAATCTGATGACCCTTGGAGGACTTGCTTTGGGGGTGGGCATGCTTGTGGACAATGCCATCGTGGTGCTGGAAAACATCTTTCGATTAAGAGAAAGCGGCCAGGGGCCGGAATCCGCTGCTGTCCAGGGCAGCCAGGAGGTGATGGCAGCGGTCGTTGCCAGCACGCTTACAACCCTTGTCGTGTTTCTTCCGTTGATTTTCATGCGCGGGATGTCGGGAATAATGTTCAAACAGCTTTCATACGTAGTCAGCTTCTCGCTGGGATGTTCACTGGCCGTGGCCTTAACACTGGTTCCCATGCTGGCTTCCAGGGTTCAAGCCCCGGTGGTAGTCAAAAAAAGCAACGAAACATCGCAGGGCGCAGGAATCTATGGTATTACAAGCCGGTTCTTCTTAAGGATGGAACGGGAATATGCTGAGCTTCTTAGGTTTTCTTTGAATCATCGGCTCCTTGTATTGGGAAGCGCACTGGTTGTTTTGATCGGATGCCTCTATCTTGTTCCGCTCATCGGGGTTGAACTTATGCCGGATACCGATGAAGGTGAGGTTCGGGTATATGCCGAGATGGCGGTTGGAACCCGGCTTGATGTTCTGGACGCGTCGTTTAGGAAAATTGAAGAAATCGTTACCCGTGAGGTACCCGAGATTCAAAACACGGTGGCCTTTATCGGTGGATCTTCATGGCGAGCGCGTGGCTCCAACGCAGGTGAGATGAGAATAGCGCTAAAACCGGTTGCCGAGCGAAACCGTTCAAGCCAGCAGATAGCATCGATACTTCGCCAAAAGCTGATGTTTCTGCCCGGGATCAAGGTACGAACCCGGGCAGGGCAGGGACTGTTTTTGTTGCGCATCGGCACAGCAGGAAGCGAAAAGGTCCAGGTTGAGGTGCGAGGCCATGACTTTGAAATATCCGACGCCCTGGCCCGGCGGGTTAAGGAAGTTGTGGAAAATGTAAATGGGATTACGGATGCCAAGATGAGTCGGGAAACCGGAACTCCCGAGCAATTAATCATCGTGGATCGGCAAAAGGCAGCGGATATGAAGTTGACGGTATCTAAAATCGCAAACATGCTTCAGACGGTTCTTTCCGGAACCTCTGCGGGTTATTATCGTCAAGCCGGCAATGAATATCGGATTCTTGTCAGGCTTAAAGAAGCCGAAAAAAAGGATCTTAAAGACATCCTGGATCTTCCCATTTCAAATGCGGAAGGAGAACCGGTGATCCTTCGAAATGTGGTAACTGTAAGCCCAAGACGAGGCCCAGTATTAATCGAACGCAAAGACCAGGAACGGGTAGTATATGTTACTGCCAACATCAGCGGACGGGATATGGGCTCGGTTCTGGCAGATATCCGCGAAGGGCTCAGAAGGATTCCTGTTCCCAGAGATTTCAGCATCCTGTTCGGGGGCGATTATGAAGAGCAGCAGAAGGCCTTCCGGGAGTTGTTGATGAGTTTTGTGCTCGCTCTTATACTGGTTTACATGGTGATGGCTTCGCTTTACGAATCGCTGCGATATCCCCTGGTGGTGATGTTTTCGGTGCCGCTTGCAGCCATCGGGGTGATTCTCATGCTGTTTTTAACCGATACAACCTTCAACGTACAATCCTATATCGGCTGTATAATGCTGGGCGGCATCGCAGTGAACAATGCCATTTTGCTGGTGGATCACATCAACCTGCTGCAGCGGCGAGACGGGTTTTCAATTATGCAGGCCATTGAAGAAGCAGGCCGCAGGCGGCTTCGGCCCATCTTGATGACATCCATGACCACTATTTTTGCCATGACGCCGCTGGCCATCGGTATCGGAGAAGGCAGCGAAGCCCAGGCTCCCATGGCCCGTGCGATTATTGGAGGATTGATTAGCTCAAACCTGATAACACTGGTGGTGATCCCCACCGTGTATGCAGTTTTTGAACGCCGAAAACTAAGGGAAAGTTTTAAAGAGGCCCTGTACGAATCAAAGCCTCATCGATCAGAGGACTCATTGGAAGAAAAACCCGCCTGAGCCGCTGCCGGATGGATGCTCTCCCCGTTGTGCTATGGATTTGTTTGATGCTGATGGTTTCTGGCAGCGTTTCTTCCGTGATTGTTCATAGCATCAATATCCTAAACATGGTTAAAACGTGACCAGAAAAGTTTTCCACAAAATGCACAAGAATAATTTCTAAGCGCCTAATGTAAAAGCAGGGAAAAACAAAGACCATGCATCTTTATACCATCGGGCATTCCAATCGTTCGTTTGAAGAGTTTCTGGCGATTCTTTCGGACCACAACATCAAAACGGTGGTCGACGTCCGACGATTTCCAAGTTCTCGTAAATTCCCACACTTTAATTCTGATAACCTTCAAAAATTGCTTGATACCAATTTTATTCACTACCGCTGGTTTGAATCCCTTGGGGGGTACAGGCGCACCCTGGTCCGTGCGAATTTTCAAAATGCAGGACTTCAAAGCCCGGGATTCCGAAATTATGCCGATTATATGTCAACAAATCAGTTTAAAACAGCCGCAGGCGAACTTCTTTTGCTTTCGAAACAGGCGACCACCGTTATCATGTGTGCGGAAAAATTTTTTTGGAAATGCCACCGCATGCTATTAAGCGATTTTTTAACGGCTCAAGGCATTGAAGTGATCCATATCCTCGACCGAGAAAAAATACAACCTCACAAACTGTCCGCTGCAGCTAAGATCACGGAAAATAAAACGGTGATCTACCCATCGAATCAGTAAGGCTATCAACAACGCTTAACTATAATTCACCTCGTTCTTCAAAAGCTCGGATAAAAAAATTTCACACAAAACACTTGACGGCACCGACGGCCCTCATTTCGTCCGCATTTAACAATAACATTAAGGCCTCACTTTCCTAAGAGCCTGCCAGAACCGTCCGATCCCCCCTCTTGGGCATTCGGCATTGGTTCTTGCCTTGACAGCCGCCTATTCACCACCGTGTTATTCCTGCAATGCCGTCCATTTGCCGCTCTAAAATATCTGCCGCTTCGCCTCTGACGAATTTAAGACGCGTTCCATAGTTTGACGCAAGATCAATTATCACATCACGAAGGACTAAACTTTCTCGCTTCTCATTACAGAACATCTTGGCAGTCGCTTCGTCCGCAAAAACCAACTCTTTATCAGTGCATCTCCATACTCTGACATCAAGGTTCCAAGGCAATGCAACAATATGGAGCCTCCCAAGCTGTAAGGCCTCAAGAACCGGTGATAGTCCCCAGAGACCCGGTTGCTCCCGAATTTGACGAAGGAGTTCTAGTTCCTTTTCTCGCTCTATTCTTTCAATCTCGGGAAAGATTTTTTCACCCACCTCGCTGGAATTGGCCTGTAGTGTAAGTAATGATGCAAGGTGAGCGACTATCTTATCCCTCAGGCTCCGAGCAAGATATTGCTCGAAGAAATGGGCTGCAAAGATTATGTAAGTTTTCCCTTCTGGTTTACTCGCATCCAACATCCTGTATATTTCGCTTTCAATATCGCTGGGAATGTCGAGCTCCTTTAAAGTATTTTTTGCTCTTAACAGCCAGCCCTTGCGCACATTCTCAGGTTTTGAAGGATCGACATCAACATACATGGACAGGACCGGAGGCCCATGAAAAGCAATCTTTTCCTTGATGGTCTCTATTTCTTTTCTCCCTATCATTTTTGCACCTCCAGTAAGGTTTCTCTTCGAACAAGAGAAAATCGAGTCATCCTTCCTATTTAGATGGTGAATAAGGTTCAAAAGAGGTTCTTATCGATCGTTAATATAACCGTGAATTCGGGTGATTCAAGAACCTTAGGCAGAGAGAGTTGATGGTGTCACATCTTGCATAGTGAATAAATGTTGTTGTATCCCAGATTCCGGACTCAAGATGAAAAGATATATATTTTCAGATGCTTATAAATAAAGTTTCTGCGACTACATCTGTTGTGCATCCTTAATTTTGTTGAGCTGACTTGTGGTGAGACATTCCGATTTCTTCTAATACTTCTTTGATCTTCTCCGGCAGTTCGACCAATTTTCTTACGATTTTAGATGATTCTGGGGCCTTAAGAGTTACAAAGTCGATATATTAAAAAGATGAATTACAAAAGAAACTTTAAGCGAACGGGAGGAATAAGTTGACCGCTACCAGCTAAGAGATTTTTAAAAGTCAGTATCCAGTTTGAAGCTTGTCGATAATCAGGGTTTGGTTGGCTGTCATTTTGGAGAAGGGTATTTTTATCCTAGGCTCATCGCTCTCAGCCAAATTTTTGCCACCCATTTGTTCAGAATTTTCGAGACATGTAATCCCAATGGCGTAAGGTTTTACGCAGATTGATGCTCGAATCTGCAAATATATAAGGGCTCTCTAAAACCCCTCATTGTAAACTTATTTATGTTTTTATGGACATCCCGCATTTCTCGCATTTTTCTTACGGTAGGTCAGATGTTGTTTTATTTGTGCCTGCCTTGACCATCCGAACCGCCTCCCACATGACCTGTACACTGGATGGCGCGGGAGGAGTACTCAGTGATGGACGTCCCTATCCCTATCGGAGTTCTTCAGCGATTCTAACGCTTCTGCGTCAGCCAAATCTTTAGTTCTTCCTGATGCCCTCTTGTTTAGAATCATGTCATCAATCGAAGGAATATGTACTTCGATTCCCTCGATGTTCACAGACAGTGATCGTCTATATACCTCTTCAAACTGGAGTCCTGATACCGCAGTTATAAGATCAATTCTCCTTGGGGCAACTCCGATCTGAAAAATGGTCCCATCCTTCTGGAGGTCTTCCTTAGCTAAATTATGTAAAGGAGCGCCGAAGCGGCGTAATGCTCTAACTACGGCATCAGCGTTTTCAGGGGATGGCATCACCCAAATATCTATGTCCATGGTTGCCCGAGGGTAACCGTGAGCTGCCATTGCATAAGCGCCGATGAGAAGAAATTTAACCTTTTCGTCTGACAAGGCGCGTAACATGTCTTTGTAATCTTCGTTCAACATCGTACTTCTTACTCAAAGACGTGATTTCCCTGGTCAAAATCCAGACGAGTTTAATTCGGTCTTCCGGCGTGCCGGGAACAAAGTCGTCAGTTTTCCTTCGGCCGTCAAACATTCGATATACGGCCGTGTGCTTCCTGTTCATCATCTCAATTCACCGTTTTGCGATGCAATACGAATCAAACAGTTACTCCGAACGTGTAAGGTTTTATCCGTCGTCCCGCTAATTGATATGTATGGAGCAGAAAGTAACAGAATAGAGATGAGTTTCGTATAAAATCCGTTTGAGAATCAGCGGGATGATGGAGAAAAACCTGGTTGAACTAAGCCGCTTTTGATATAATATACCAATATCTATGAGGATTGTAAAGCAAGGATTATTTAAGGCTATGACCGGTTGAGTAAAGTTAGCGATAAGGATCTTGTCAATTTGGGATTAAATGGTGACATTTTCATAAAAACCATGCCTCTTTTATGGTGTCAGAAGAATCTAACTTGCTGTTAATGTAAAAAATAGGGTGACCTGTTTTACGATATCGTTATCTTTTCTGTCCCGGAATGTAAACCCCGTTGTTGGAAAACACTTTAAAAAGCGCCATCGCCAGGTACTGAAAAATCATGTGTACAGGCCATTTTGCTATGTGATTTATGCAACTACGGGGTAAAGGTAACCATGTCGTCCGCGACATTGACGATGCGATGCTTGGAGATGGCCATCCGGTGCGTGTATCGGCCCAGGTAATCGAGCACCTGCTGCGGGCCACCAAAAGGAGGCCTGTATATACCACCCGGTCTCTATCCCAAAGGGTATTATTGAGGCGTTTAAAATGGTGACGGTGTCACATCTTGCATAGTGAATAAATGTTTTTGTATTTAATCCGTGAATCAGAATCTTTTTCCATTCGGTTTCGCATGGAACTTAAAATATGGCTTATCGCCGAATAGGTCATGCCAAACAGACGCCCTGTTTTTTCGTTGCTAAGAATGCATATTTTCCTCACCAGATAGATAGGCTAATTTCTTTCATAATAAAAAATGTCTTTTTGTTCATTGCCGCGGGATAACACATGATACAGCCCGCCCTCGTAGCCTATCCGCCATGCTCTGTCCATAAATACAAGCTATAAGAAAACCATATGCTGGCCGGCCATTTTATTCACAATGCAAGATGTGACACCATTCTCCCGTTTACACTCGATTTCACCTGAAAATCCCCTGGTTTCATCCGTTCTAACCCTTTAAACCCTGTTTTTCGGGCCCAATGGCCGGACCCCGGTTCGGTCGATTTTCCCGGCTACAACATGATGTGCCGATTTTTCTATTGACACACAAGCATGCCTGTGCGATATATCCGAGCATAAAAGGCAAGTTCTTAGTGCGCCAAGCAAGCTTGGCGCTTCTTTTGGAGTGAAAGTCTCCAGCGGGTAAGGTTTAGCCGGCAACCCGTATCGAGTGTTGTGTGATTGGGAAGGATAGGCACAGCGCCGAACGACCCACACGAAAGCCTTCTTATAAAGCCATGTCAGATGTCTTAAACCGTATACGCAAGTTTATGGAGCAGCAGGGAATTCCTGGCAGGGATGCATATGACCTTCCCACATCGGAAAGAACCTTTCCCGATGGAGCTCACTACCGCTTTGAGGTTGCAGGAGTCGAACGGGCTTCGACCATGGAAAGCATGATCGATGAAGCTGGGAAAAGAAACCTGACCATCCATCGGGTGATTGCAACGGTGGGAGGTTCGACCTTCTGCGATTTTGAGGAGCTGAAAGCAATGGCACAGATGGCACATGATGAACATATAGAGATCATCATGACCGTGGGTCATCGAAAAGGCTGGGATGCAGGTGCCAGGGAAGCGGCCATGCCCGAAGGGCAGATGCAGGGTTTCAGACTAAGGGGCTCCGATCACATCTCCTATCATATCGCGGATATCATGAGAAATATCGAGGCGGGTATTCGCGGGTTTCTGGTCTACGATGAGGGGATGTTATTCCTGCTCAACAAGATGCGCACCGAGGGATTGATCCCAACGGAAACCATATTTAAGTTTTCCGTTTTCGGAGGTCATTGTAATGCAGCCGGAGCTAAGGTTATTGCTGCGTTGGGCGCCAATTCCATGAATCCGTCCTCTGATGTCTCGCTTCCCATACTTGGCGGGATACGGAAAGCGGTTGATATCCCCCTTGACATTTATATCATTATTGTGGATTCTTTCGGAGGCATGTTCCGGGCCTATGAAGCCCCGGAGATCGCCAGAATTGCCTCGCCCTGTTACTTCAAGTTCGAGCCCGGCACTTCAGAGACCGATATCTACAAGCCCTGGGTGACTGAAAAGTGGCATCAGGAGTTTATCAGACAAAAGGTTAAAATTGTGTCCATCGTCAGAGAAATTATGGAGCGCCATGCACCCCAATTAAAAACTAGCGAGAAAGGTGCAACGGATCTCGTAATTCCGAAAATATCGTGACGACACCTTAACCAAAGCCCCATTAACTTTTAACACGTACGGTAAAATTAGTCCGCTGCACCATCTGTCGTGTTTAGCATTTTTCCATGAAAGATTCAGCCCCCATACTTTCACAACGCAGCAGCGCCGTTGAATGGTCGGGAATCAGAATCATGTTCGCTCTTGCCGAGCAGCTTTCCGATATGATCAATCTCGGCATTGGCCAGCCCGATTTTGACACTCCCGAATTTATCATTGAAGCTGCAAAACAAGCGCTGGACCAGGGATATACGCGATACCCTCCGGCTAAAGGATTCATGGACTTAAGAGAGGCTATCGCTAGAAAGCTGTCAGCCCAAAATAAAATGCAGGTAGATCCTGACACCGAGTTATTTGTGGCCGTCGGTGCGATGCAGGGTGTCTTCAATACGATTCTTCATCTCATTGATCCTGGCGATGAAGTCCTTGTGGTGGATCCCGGCTATGATTACTACTCCCAGATTCGACTCTTCGGAGGAATACCAAAACCTGTGCCGGCCCTTGAGGAAAACGGATTCAAAATCGATCCCGATGACATAAAAAAGGCGATAACCCCTAAAACCAAGCTCATTATTCTAAACAGTCCGAGCAATCCCACAGGGGCCGTGTTCGACCGGGAAATTCTCGAAGCAATTTCCTCCATCGTCATAAAAAACGGTATTCATGTGCTCTCTGATGAGTCCTATGAGGATATCATCTTTGACCGAAAGGAGCACGTAAGTTTTGGTTCGCTTGAGGGAACAAAAGATCTTACCGTATCCATCTATACTTTTTCAAAAACTTATGCCATGACAGGCTGGCGCGTCGGATATGTTACGGCTAATAAAACCATCATCGATGAGATGGAAAAGCTGATGGAACATATGGTTTCCGGAGTGACGGCAGTGGCTCAAAGAGCAGCGCTCGCTGCCTTAACAGGTCCTCAGGATTGTGTCAAGCAGATGCTTGAAAAATATGAAAAAAGACGCCGGATCATACATGATGGGCTTAACCGCATAGAGGGGGTTTCATGTCTTCTACCAGAGGCCACGTTTTATGCATTCCCGAATATTTCAAAATTTCGGAAAAGTTCCTGGGAGCTTTCCAAATATCTTCTCAAAGAGCACCGGATTGCCGTGGTTCCTGGAAGCATCTTCGGAAATCAAGGAGAAGGTTACCTTCGCATCTCCTTTGCGGCACCCTCTCAAGTGCTGGTTGAAGGTATTTCGAGGCTGGAGCAGGGGTTGAATGCTATGCGGCATCAATGATAACCCGGAAAGGAAACCCGCAGCGTCAATTTCCGTTGTGTCGTTAACGAAGGGTGGCAAAGTGTATTTTGCCTTTAAAAAATTTCATTCGACGCCATCATTATAAGGCTTTTCAAAGGATTAGGGATGCGAAACTCAAGCTATGAGGTCTAATCTTTCCGAAGCAATTTAAGAGAAGACGCCTCTCAACTGTTCGGTAGTTGCTCGGAAAAAGGTGTGTTTTGTGTCGTTGATCCTCTATGCAAACAGAGGATCATTCTGACGTCTGGCAAAGTCAAAGAAAGGAGGACATAACAAATGAAAAACGACATAACGAAAATAGGCATATGCCTGGTCTTGGTTGCTTTGCTTGTTCTTGCCTTCTTTCCGGTATCCGGTGAAGATGGAGCATATGGTGCAGACAGGAAGAAAACCCTTGTGGTGGTCAGTGTCAAGGAGGCTGTAACCATGGATCCCCAGGTATCCCTGGACGGCCAATCACCTCTTATCTGGCGGGCTGTTTATGAACCACTTCTCGGTCTTAAGGGTGATACTCTGGAGGTGGTTCCCAACCTAGCCCATAAATGGGAGGTATCCGATGATGGCTTGACCTATACCTTCTATCTCCGGAAGGGTATCAAATTTCATGATGGTTCGCCTTTTACAGCTGAATGCGTCAAATTCACGCTGGAAAGGAGCATGGCGCTTAAAAAGGCGGGCTCCTATGTTCTGGAGCCGGTAAAAGAAATACGGGTGGTCGACCCCCACACGATAAAGATCGTCTTGAAGGTTCCGGTGAGATCCTTTCTTTCCGCCATGGCAGGCATGTATACTCCCTCATGGGCCCTTTCTCCCAAATTTGTTAAGGGCAACGAAGTTCTCGTGGAAAAAGAAGGCAAAAAAATAGGAGACTGGGGCGAGAAATATCTGTATGATCATATGATGGGAACCGGTCCCTATCGATTCATCCGTTGGGATCACGGCCAGCAGATTGTTCTGGAAAAATTCAAGGGTTATTGGCGAGGCTGGAAGCCCACAAATTTTGACAGAATTATCATCAAGTACATCCAGGAGCCGGCCACCGCCAACCTGATGCTTCAGAGGGGTGAGGCCGATATCGCCATCGGTCTGACAGATCAAATGAAAACGGATCTTGAAAAAATGAAAGGCAAGGGGGTGGTGGTCTATCGGCATCCCTCCCTTGAGACTTACTATATCGGGCTTAATTGTCAGAAAGGTCCCACCAAGGACGTTAGGGTGCGCAAGGCCATCGCATATGCCTTTCCCTATAAAAAGTATGTGAAGGAGAATCTGCAGGGCAATGCCAAACAGATGGTGGGCTTCATCCCGAGCACGTTTCCAGGATTCAATCCGAATATTCCCACGTACCACTATGATCTTAAAAAGGCGAAGAAACTGCTGGCCGAAGCAGGATATCCGAATGGCGGATTCACCCTGAAATATGTTTGGGAAACAGGCTATGAATGGAAGAGACCGGTTGCAGAAGTACTGCAACAAAATCTCAAGAAGTTGGGCATCAAAATGACGATCCAGGAACTCAATAACGCCGCCTTCAATGCCCTGCTCTCCAATCCGGAAAGCGCTGAGCACGCTTATGGGGTAGTGTGGTGGCCATTTATTGATTCACCGGTGGATTATTTCTGGTCCATGTGCCATAAAAACGCTCAGGCTTCCGGAGGGTGGAATTGGGTCTATTATGATAATCCTGAAGTCAACGAACGGATAGATAAGATCGAATCGATTATGGACGATAAACAGTGGTATGAAAATGTTACCCGGATCCAACAGATCCTCTATGAGGATTGTCCATACCTGTGTCTTTACGAGAGCGATTACCGGATTCCTCACCGGGAAAATCTGAAAGGGGTGATCTATAACGGCCTGTATACAGATACCCTTCCCTTTTATGACATGTGGAAGCAATAGGAGGCCACTAATACCGCCTGGGGGGATCAGCACTTGCCCTGATCCCCCCAGGGAAGAGTCTTGAAAACACAGACCAAGATGTTTCGAGTCATTTTTAGAAGACTGGCATTTCTCATACTTGTCCTTTTCGGGATGTCTCTGATCACCTTTACGGTGAGTCATATTGTTCCAGCCGATCCAATCCGAATCATCGCAGGCCAGCGGGCCACCAAGGAAACCATCGAACTCTATCGAAAACAATACGGATTGGATAAACCCTTGCCGGTGCAGTATGTTATCTACATGAAGAACTTGATTCGAGGAGATCTGGGTGATTCCATCATTTCCCGAAGACCCGTCATTGAGGACCTAAAGGATTACTTTCCGGCAACCGCAGAGCTTGTGGGTTTTTCAATGTTTCTTTCCCTTATCATAGGGATTCCGCTTGGGGTCCGGTCCGCCCGAAAGAGAGGGCGAATCACCGATCATTCTTTTCGCTTGTTTGCAATTCTTGGCGTCTCCATGCCTATCTTCTGGCTCGGACTTGTCAATCAGCTCATTTTTTACGGGAAACTACAAGTGCTGCCCATTGACGGCAGGCTGGACATGTTTCTGGTCTCCCCTGAAAGGGTGACGGGTCTCTACCTGGTGGACAGCCTCATTGCTTTGGATTTTGAGGTGTTTTGGGATGCGCTCAAGCATCTGATCCTTCCCGGAGCCACCATGGCATTTGGAATCTTGGCCGTGGTTACTAGAATGACCCGAACGAGCATGCTGGAGTGTTTGAACCAGGATTATATCCGAACCGCGCAAGCAAAGGGGCTCAGGGCAGGTCGCATCACGTACATCCATGCCCTTAAAAACGCAGCCCCTCCCATACTCACGGTGGTGGGTCTGCAGACCGGGTTTCTGCTGGCCGGGGATTTTCTGGCCGAGACCATATTTAATTGGCCGGGTATCGGCAGATACGGTGTAACAGCCATCACCAACATGGATTTTCCGGCCATCATGGGAGTAACCCTCTTAATTTCTTTGATATACGTACTGGTCAATCTGGTGGTGGACCTCCTGTATACCTTTTTCGATCCGAGGATTAAATATTAACTGGCGAGGGTTTTTACAATGATACCCCCCCCTCGCACCGATTGCTGAATCTGACTATGGAATCGACCGAGCAAGATATTATCCCTGAAGACTGGGGATCTGAAACCGAAACAGGAGAGCCCGGGGGAATTTTCTCACGGATATACCATAACATCTGGAACCACCCCCTTGCGGTTGTCGGGCTGGTCATTATTCTCATCCTGATTCTCACTGCCGTTCTGGCGCCGGTCATCGCACCTTTCGACCCTTACCACCAGGTGGCAGAAGACAGGCTGAAGCCCCCGGGCACCACATACTTTTTCGGTACCGACGACATGGGCAGAGATATTTTCAGCAGGGTAATCTGGGGGTCCCGCTTGTCTCTTGCCGCAGCTGCGGTGGTTATTGCACTTTCCACGAGCATCGGCATCTTCATCGGGGCCATTTCCGGGTATCTCGGTGGGCGGGTGGATGAGATTCTCATGCGCATCACGGACATGTTCCTGGCCTTTCCTGCCATGGTGTTGGCCATGGTCATCGCTTCGGCTTTAGGTCCAAGCCTCATCAACGCCATGATCGCTATTTCCGTTGTCTGGTGGCCTTGGTATGCAAGGTTGATCAGAGGCCAGATCCTTTCCATCAAAACAATGGAGTATATTGAGGCTGCAAAGGCTTTGGGGGCAAGCAATGCAAGAATTTTGTGGAAGTATACCCTGCCTAATTGCACCGCTCCCCTCATTGTTCAAGCCACCCTGGACAGCGGGTATGCTATTCTCACAACTGCAAGCCTCAGCTTCATCGGGGTTGGCGCCCTTGCCCCGACACCTGAGTGGGGTTCCATGATTTCCATAGGACGCAGCTACATATTAATGCAATGGTGGTACCCAACATTTCCGGGTTTGGCCATTTTCTTGGCCGTGGCGGGATTTAACCTCCTTGGTGACGGCCTCAGGGACATTCTTGATCCACGCCTAAACGTATGATCTGCTAAGAAGGTGCATTACGGGCCTTTTATCAACCATTGCAGATCAATTCGGTTCAAGAAAAGGAGGATTCATTTCATGCAAGCCATGGTTACGCTGACTTCCGAGGAGTCCAAAAGGCTTATCGCAAAGGCGGTTTCTAGAATGGAAGCAGTCAAAAAGGCCAGGGAGGAGGGGTTCATCGGTTTTTCGCTCTGCACCTCTGCCGGCTATGTTATACAGGAACTTCTAGGTGTCGATAAGATCGATCCCAGCGGGTATTGCTGTGGGTTTATCTATTCAGGCGGTTCATGCAGTGTTAAGAAAGCTCACAGGGAAAAACTACTGCTGCTTGAAAAGGGAAAGCCACGGTGGCTCAACTTTCCCGAAGAGGATTTAACCGTTGCGATCTCCGCAATGGATAAAGATGATATTATCATCAAAAGCGGCAATGTCATGGACCCGAACGGAAACGTGGGAGTTCTGCTCGCCTCCCCCGACGGTGGAGAAGCAGGGGCCTATCTTCCGCACATAATGGCAAAGGGAATTCGGCTTATTGTCCCCATGACGCTAAATAAGACCGTTCCCGTACCCCTTACCCGAATCCTTTCCTGCATGGGCATATCCAAATTCAGGAAGGACCGTGTCACCGGAATGGCATGCGGCATGCTTCCTTTGGACGGCCTTGTGGTGACGGAAACCGATGCATTTCGGTATCTGTTCGGTGTGACGGCTGTCCCGGTCGCCATGGGCGGGATCGGAAGCGGTAACGGAACCGTGAGCCTGGTATTAACAGGTGACGATCACCATGTTGAGTCGGCCTGGCAGGCAGTAAATGAAATAAAGGGGGAGCCGCGGCTAAAAAATTACCTGTCAAACTGCAATGACTGTGAAAATGCGCGAGGAGAGCCGGGAAGTGCTGTGTGCTCCACCCGGCTTAAAGGGTGACAAGCGATTGGGTGCTGGCAAAGCTCATAGAAAATTGAGGAAAAAAAATGAACAGACATAAGCCATTGGATCCTGCCGTGACTCCTTGGTTTGCAGGCGTTCCCACCTTTCTTCGGTGTCCTCATACCCGAAACCTCTCCAATGTAGATGTGGCCATTGTGGGAATTCCCTTTGACGGGGCGTGCACCTACCGGCCAGGGGCCCGATTCGGGCCTAGAGATGTGCGCTGCCAATCAGCCCTTAGCAAAACTTATAACCAGTTTCTCAAGGTGAACCTATTCGATGTTCTGAGTGTTATCGATTACGGAGACCTTGATCTTGATCCTATGAATATCGAAAACTGTTACAGAACCATCGAAAAAGAGGTGGCTGAAATTATTGAAGCCGGTGTCTTCCCCCTTGGCGTCGGGGGGGATCACTCCATATCGCTTCCGATCATACGGGCCCTGGCAAAAAAGCATGGCCCCCTTTCCATGGTGCATTTCGACGCCCACACCGACACCTGGGATACCTTTCTTGAAAATCCCTATTTTCATGGCTCCACCTTTAAACGGGCCATGGAGGAGAAGATTCTGGCCGGAGATTCGGTATTCCAGATCGGCCTTCGAGGGGGGCTCACATCGGAACGTGATTATGATTTTGCCCTTAAACAAGGTGTGCGAATGATAACGGTCGATGAGTTGAAACAAAATGGGCTGCAGGCGGTCATCGATGAGCTTGGGCGACTGAAGGGGCTTAAGGCATATGTTTCCCTTGATATCGACATAGTAGACCCGGCCTTTGCGCCAGGCACTGGATTTCCCGAAGTCGGTGGGTTGACCAGCCACGAAATAATCCAGCTTGTAAGCGGGTTGCGTGAACTTGAAATTGTGGGCTTCGACCTCGTTGAAGTCCTGCCAGCTCACGATACGGCCAATATTACCGGTCTTTTGGCAGCCCATCTCATTTTCGAGTTTCTGAGCGTCTTGGCTGTACATAGGCAAGAACAATCATCACTGGCCGGAGGGAACATGCCATGCGACTGTTGATCGTCAATCCGAATACCACCGTTATGATGACCGAACACATCAGTGAATACGCCAGGCAATATGCCCGATCCGATACCGAGATCGTAGGCGTCAATCCTCAGAAAGGTCCGGTTTCCATCGAAGGCTTTTTTGATGAGGCGATTGCATCGGAGGCAATCCTTGATTTGCTGATTCAGAACCGGGAAAACTATGATGCATACATCATTGCCTGTTTCGGGGATCCGGGACTGTTTGCTGCCCGAGAGATCATGAAGGCACCGGTTATCGGAATAGCGGAAGCTGCCATGCTGACGGCCTGCATGGTGGGATACCGGTTCAGCGTTCTGGATATTATGGAAAGAACCCGACCGCAAATTGAAGATCTTCTCGGACGTTATGGTTTCGGACATCGGTGTGCATCAATCAGAGCCGTGGGGGCAAAGGTACTTGAGACGACACAAGATCCGGAAATCATCAAGGAAAAGCTTATCAAGGAGGGGAAAAAGGCAGTGGAAGAGGACGGGGCTGAGGTGCTGCTCCTGGGATGCGCAGGAATGGCAGGATTGGATAAATCCATCGAAAGGGCGCTGAATGTCCCCGTACTTGATGGCGTGGTCTGTGCCGTAAAGATTGCCGAGGGGCTGGTCGACTATGGGATATCGACAAGCAAGGTGCGGGCGTTCAAGTACCCTGAGCCCAAGGAATTCAAAAACTGTTCCCCCGCCATTTCTTTTACGGCCGAACGGTAAGAGGAATCCCGTACGCTTAAATGAGGAGGAGAAAAAAATGATCCGGAAAATCATCGCCGGAGCACAGGTCGTTCTGCCCACAGGAACCCAGCAAGTGGACATCTTCATAGAGAACGAAAAGATTGCGGGCATAGGCAAGACAAAACACTTTCCCAGGACCGACAATTTGATCGACGCGAAGGGAATGATCGTTTTACCGGGCCTTGTGGATATACACGTTCACTTCCTGGACCGATTTATGGGTACCGTGAGTCTGCACGACTTTTTTACCGGCACGAGGGCCGCCGCCCACGGTGGCGTTACCACTATCATAGACTTCGCCAACCAGAGCAAAGGCGACAGCCTTGCAGATGCCATTCAGAGGAAACGGGCAGAGGCTGATGATGATGTCGTAATAGATTATGGACTTCATGCGGAAATAACGGATCCGACCCCTTCGGTACTTCATGAAGTCCGACATATTGTCAGAGCCGGGGTCCCTTCCTTCAAGGTCTATACCATCTATGAGGGAATGATGGTGGATGATGGAGTCCTTATCGAACTCTTTGAACAGACCGCACGTTACCACGGCCTTGTAATGGTCCATGCGGAAAACAGTGCCATTGCCCAGCGCCTCAAACAGCAATTCCTGAGCAGGGGAAAAACCACCGCCTTGTATCATGCGTTAAGCAAGCCCAATATGGTAGAGGCCGAGGCCATCCATCGGGTCGTATACCTTGGCCGTTGGTTAAATGCACCATTATACATCGTACACATGTCGACCCGAGAAGGGAATGAAATCATGGAAGTATGCCGCAAACAGGGGCTTCCGGTTTTTGCTGAAACCTGTCCCCATTATCTTTGTTTGACCGACAATGTGTACAGAAGAAAGGATGGGATCAACTATATCATCAGCCCTCCCTTGAGAAAGACGGAAGACATCAAAGCTCTGTGGAAAGGTCTTTTCAACGGGTCTATCTCTGTAGTCAGCACGGATGATGCATCGTTCAGTAAGGAATCAAAGATTGCGGGTAAAGATTCGTTTGACAAAGTCCCCAACGGAATGGCCGGTGTGGAACTCAGGTTGCCGGTTCTTTATTCTGAAGGGGTGCGAAAGCGCGGGATGCGGCTTGAAAGACTTGCGGAACTGACCAGCACGAACCCTGCCCGTCTCTTTGGACTCTATCCTCGGAAAGGGGTTATCCAGGTTGGAGCCGATGCTGACCTGGTGATTCTCCATCCCGAAAAGGAGGTGACCTTGGGTATGAAAACCACCCACATGGTGACGGATTTCTGCTCTCTGGAAGGATGGAAAGTCACCGGCTATCCTGTCATGACCATCTTTAGGGGAAGCCTTATCGTTGAAAACGGGACGTTTTTGGGTCGTAAAGGAAACGGCCGGTTCCTTAGGCGAAAAATAGATTTCAATGAGATCAGGACTCTGAGATGAAGGCGTTTGAATATGGCATAAATATTTCCCGCTTGAGAAAGAACCTGGAGGAGCTTGCAAGCTTCGGTGGGAATAAGGAGGGCGGGATCAGCAGATTGGCCTTCGGGGCTGAGGACATGAAGGCCAGGGCCTGGCTCAGGGAGAAGATGGAAGCAGCAGGGCTTTACAGTCGAATAGATGAAGCGGGAAATGTATTCGGAAGACTCGGCAACGAGGGTCCGGCGGTTTGGGCCGGTTCCCATTTGGATACCGTACCCAATGGGGGGATGTTTGACGGCGCACTGGGTGTTCTTGCAGCATTGGAATGCCTTCAAACCATATGCGAACGGCAATTACCCTTCCGATGGCCCCTGGAGGTGGTTGCTTTTTCCGACGAGGAAGGCACCTACAAGAGTTTCTTTGGAAGCAAAGCGATCACGGGATTGTTAACCACCGAGGAGCTGGCATGTGCACGCAACATGAACGGCCAAGCGCTTGCACATGTCTTAAGCGCAGTTGGTATGGATATTCAAAGGATCAACCGCGCACGAATCGATCACGGCCAGATACGAGCCTATCTTGAATTGCACATCGAACAGGGACCGTTACTGGAATCCAAGCTAATTTCCATCGGTCTGGTACGCTCCATCGTGGGTATTGTTTCCTACCAGATGGCGTTTTTAGGAACACCGAACCATGCGGGGACAACCCCTCTCGAACTGAGAAGAGACGCCTTTCTGGGGGCCGCCGAGTTCTCCCTGAAGGTGTACGACTGGGTCCGATCAACCACCTCAGGGGTGGTGAACATCGGAAAAGTGGATCTTTACCCGGGAGCATTCAACATCGTTCCCGGCCGAGCAAGGCTTGCGCTTGAATTTAGGTCCCCTTCCTCCGAAGGGCTTGAGGTAATGGAGAAAAAGATCCTAAGCCTGGGAAATGAGATTTCACGAAAAAAAGGGCTGAAGTTTTCAGCCAGTAAGGTTTCTTGGGACAGCGCGGTCAGACTCGATGACACCATCATTCAGCTCCTCCAAGAGGAGGCCGAGACCCTGGGATATGATTATCGTATCATGAACAGCGGCGCTGGTCATGATGCCCAAATAATGGCACGGGCTACGCGAGCCGGAATGATTTTCATCCCCAGCATCGGGGGAAAGAGCCACAGTCCCGAAGAGGCATGTTCATGGGATGCTGTTGAGCGGGGCGCTACGCTCTTATTGCACGGCCTACTGAGACTGGCACGCGAAAAGAAACAATCGAAATGAATATTGAGGATAATTTTGCAAAAGCATCGATTCTCAGGGTGAAGGATCTGCGTGTCCACTTTTTTACGCCCCGGGGAACGGCAAGGGCGGTTGATGGTGTTGGTTTTCACCTTGATGGGGCTGAGACAATCGGAATTGTTGGAGAATCCGGCTGCGGCAAATCGGTGACAGCACTCTCCATTCTCAGATTGATCCCGCAGCCATCTGGTAAAATTGTGGGGGGCACGATTTATTGGAAGGATGAAGATCTGCTTCAGTGCCCTGAAAACCGGATGGAGAGTATCCGAGGCAAACAGATTTCCATGATTTTTCAGGAGCCCATGACTTCGCTCAATCCGGTATTAACGATTGGATACCAGCTCTCGGAGATGTTTCATGTCCGCATGGGCACCGGAAAAAGGGAAGCCAGGCAAAAGGCGATTGAGATGCTGAAAATGGTTCATATTCCCGCACCGGAAAATAAAATCAACGCATACCCACATGAACTCAGCGGAGGCATGAGACAGAGAGTCATGATTGCGATGGCCTTGTCATGCCGACCGGAACTTCTTATTGCAGATGAGCCGACCACCGCACTGGATGTGACCATTCAGGCACAGGTTCTGGAATTGATGAAGCAGCTACAAGCAAAACTCGGGATGGCGATGATTCTGATCACTCACGATCTGGGAATTGTGGCACATACCGTAGAGAGGGTACTGATTATGTATGCCGGGAAGATCATAGAAGAGGGAAATATCTATACCATTTTTGATAATCCTTCACATCCTTACACAGAAGGGCTTCTTAAGGCTGTTCCGAGGATCAAACATGGCTCGGGATCAGAAACAAGGCGTCTGTACGAGATCAAGGGTGTTGTTCCAAGCCTGTACCGGGTACCCGATGGATGTCGTTTCTACCCTCGCTGTCATCATCGAAAGGAGCATTGCAGATGGGAGACACCCGTAAGGCTGGAAGTCGAACCGGGACACTTCGTCAGCTGTTGGAGATAAAGGGGGGTTCGCATATTGAAGGGAAAACCTATTTTGGAACCATCTACGGATGCTTCCTTTTTGTATGTTAAAAATCTTAAAAAGCATTTTCCAGTCCGATCCGGTTTTTTTTTCCGGAATCCCGAGTGGGTCTATGCGGTGAATGGTGTCAGCTTCATCCTCGATAGGCAGCAAACTTTGGGGCTCGTTGGCGAAAGCGGTTGTGGCAAGTCAACCTTGGCACGATGTATCTTGAGATTGATTGAACCCACGGCAGGTCAGGTTTTTTTTGAAGGAGTCAACATCCTGGATTTAGATGATATCGCCATGAAAAAGCTGCGCAGGCGGATGCAGATGATCTTCCAAGATCCTTTCTCCTCTCTCAATCCGCGCATGAGCGTGGAGGAAGCTGTGGGTGATGCACTTACCATTCACGGCATTGGTAACTATAGCGAACGGCAGCAAAAAGTCGCAGAGATTCTTCAAAAAGTAGGACTTAAGAAAGAACACCTCAAACGCTACCCTCACGAGTTCAGCGGCGGTCAGCGGCAGCGAATCGGAATTGCCAGGGCCTTGGTGCTGGAGCCGGCTCTCGTTGTATGTGACGAGCCGGTTTCTGCCCTTGACGTATCTATTCAGGCACAGATCATCAATATGCTGATGGACCTACAGGCTGACATGGGACTTTCCTATATTTTTATATCTCATGATCTCAGTGTGGTGGAACACATCAGCACCACTGTAGCGGTGATGTACCTAGGCCAGATCGTGGAATATGCCAGCAAGCAAGATCTTTACAGGTCTCCGGCTCATCCTTATGTTCAGGCCCTTCTTTCCGCAATACCCGTTGCAAACCCACGCATCCGGCCCAAACGGATCATCTTAGAAGGTGATGTGCCCACCTCCCTTTTCCTTCCGTCGGGATGTTATTTCCATCCGAGGTGCAGCTATCGTATGGAAAAATGCCTGCACCAAACACCGCCATTTACCGAGGTGGGAAGCAATCATTTTGCGGCCTGTCACTTTGTGAAAAGTTCGTACTAGCAATTTGGCAGAAAATGGTTGCGGTAGGAATGCCGGCTATCCGTTGCTGCCCTTCGTTCACTGGAGGTAGGTAGGTTCGCTTAGCCAGCGGGCGTCAGCAAGTCAAAGTGGGATACATGAATGGGATTCTCCAAGTATAGCGACGAGCATATTCTGATCAAAAGTAAGTTTGTTAGAAAGATTTTGAAGCGAGTTTGGATAATACCCTATAGGGTGGCCATGCTACTGTGGGGGACATATGCCATAGACGATGCATTGCATGAATCAGAGTTAGAAAGCCTTTTGGTTAATCATAGTTCGTTAGCCCTGTCAGCAGGGGTTTGTTTTGCAGGAGTAAATTTTCCCTAAAAAAGTAGACACCGTCAAGCGCAAAGTCTCAATTTCTGTTTTTCATATTCAGAGGGGCTCAGATACCCCAGAGCCGAGTGTCTTCTTTGCCGGTTATAGAAGACCTCAATATACTCAAAGATCGAATG
>JAFDFZ010000132.1 GCA_019309565.1 Deltaproteobacteria bacterium | reverse complement strand
ACCAATACGTATTTAAAGAAGCCACAATAGGCCGCACAGCAAGGCGTCTTATGGAGGGCTATGTAATGGTTCCAGAAGCTGTGGCAAAGGCATGGTGAAGCCCTGTTTTAAGGTAATTATCATTTCTCAAATTTCCCACCCTTCTATTTCTATGAAATGCCTTAAATGATGGCGTCGAATGAAATTTTTAAAGGCAAAATACACTTTACAATCCTTCGATGACGGCACAATAGGAGTTAACAAAGCGTTTAAACCAGTGCTATCAAGATCTTCTGCCACTTAGCGCCGCTTTCCTTGTGCCTTAAGCTCGATGTTTCCGATTGCGTTGCCACCTAAGAGCTTCGGTGTAATTATTTTGCCTTTAAAAATTTTATTCGACTCAACATCAATTGGTAATTTTACGATAAAATGGGGTGATAAACTTGAGTCATTTAAACAGCGAAGCAGGTACATACACCAGCCCGTCCATCCGTCCATCAAACGTCTTGCGGTTCTTGCCATTGAAACACGCTTGAGCTCTCCATCTTCACCGCCCTCGACTTCAACCTCCATAAGCCCCGAGGGATGGCCAAACCGGATAGTGGAAGATTTTATTTTTGAGTCTTTTTCATCTCGGCTGCCGGTTAAAACGCTGCCGACCACTGTTCCAGGCACACAGGCAGCCACAGCCAGACAGACTGCCCCGGTTGCGGCATAACTCTGGTGGATTTTCTTCATGGAGAGCATATGGGAGTAAAGATCCATATCTTCTTTTTTTAATTTGCGGCCATCAAGAGTTTGGGCATCGCAAGGCGGTTGAATGAGGGCCAATCTGGGAACAGCAGGCAGCTTTTCGGATGCTTTTTGCGGATCATCTATAAACCCCGCCCTGTGGCATGCAAGGCATCGCAGCTTTTCAAGCAAAGCAAGTCTTTTAGCATCAGCTTTGCGAGGGTCTTCTCCGGCAAGGTTTTCAATACCAAGGTCCTTTGCACGGATAAATACCATGGGATTTGCCACATCCAGAATGGTGACCTCCAGGGACCCGTAATCCTTAATTTCAATCGTATCAACAGCACGGCCTGTCGGGAACAGCTTGCCACTGTAAGCTCCTGCGGGGTTCAAGAAGTCTACTCGATATTTCGCACCGGTACCGGAAACACCGTAAATGCTGTAATCTCCCTGGCTAATAGAATGCCCTTCACAAACAGGAACATGCACAATAAAGCGCTTGGAGGTGTTTACGTTGAACACTTTTACCGCGGTAACCGGCTCAACCGCATCCACCAGCCCTTCATCCACTGCAAACGGCCCCACGGCCGCAAGAAGGTTGCCGCACATGCCCTTATAATCCACCACCGGTTCATCGATCCCTACCTGGGCAAAAAGATAATCAACGTCCATGCCGCTTTGTCCGGAGGGGGAAATCACCGCAACTTTGCTGGTGTGGGATGTGGCCCCTCCGAGGCCGTTGATCTGCCGGACATCGGGGCTTCCCATTGCTGCAAGAAAGATATCATCCCAGCGCTCCCGGCCGGGAAGGTCTCGTTCGTGAAAAAACAGCCCCCGGCTGGTTCCTCCTCGATGAAACACACAGGGAATAGAAACTAGATCGTGCATCTGGATTACCTCATTGCTTTTGATATTTGCTATTACAGCTCAAATTTTAAGCGGTCTTTTTCAATTTAGGATTATCTTAACTTCTTATTAATTTTAGCACAAGATTAAGTAGCTTGGTTTATGATTAGTTTATGAAAGGCAGTGTATTGCCAAAGAAAAATTGTTTGTCAAGAAAAAAGAAGATTTCTCCGGCAATAATAGTAGAGAACATACATTGAACCGAAACAGCGAGCCCTATTGAATTGCGCTTTGCGCACCCCTTCGGGGATTCAACAGGGCGAGCGCATTCCCCGCAGCCCCGATAAACGGGATCTTCGCTACACTCCGACTTGCTGCGGGGTTAGCTTAACGGAAGAAGATTCCCTGCAGCTTGTCGGAACGAATTGTGCTTCGCCATAGGCTACGACCCAACAAAGCGTAGATCCCGCTTAAGCGGGGCTGCAGGGTCTTCAATTATTAATTTCATATGTCATTGATTGATCGGAGGCATGTTCATGATCGGTGATCGCTTTAAAATCCCCTGGTGAGCAGCAAAGAGAAGCCTTGCAGGAGAGTATTCTTATACAATCTGATAATTTAATTACCATATTTTCCCTTCCGCCCACCATCATATAACAATGTGGCAGCCAACGAAATGGTTGCCGTTGGTTTTGTTCAATTCCGGTTCGACTTCACATTCCTTAACTGAATATACACATCTATTCTTGAATCGGCATCCTTGGGGCAGATCGACAGGATCCGGGGGTTCTCCTTTTATCTTAGGCGACTCCCTGGGCGTCTCTGGATCGGGTACGGGTACAGCGGAAAGAAGGGCCTTTGTGTATGGGTGAAGAGGATTTTCAAATATTTCCACGGTATCGCCATATTCTACAATTCTGCCCAGATACATGATGGCTGTTTCGTGGCAAAGGTATCGGACGGTTGAAAGGTCATGTGAAATATACAGGATTGAGGTGTCGAATTTGGCGGTCAACTCTTCAAGAAGCAGAAGTATACCGGCCCTGATAGATACGTCCAGCATGGATACCGGTTCATCGGCAACCAGAAAAGCCGGATCCAGAACCAATGCGCGGGCGATTGCAACTCGCTGGCGTTCCCCACCACTTAATTCATGCGGGAATTTTTGAACATAATACTCATAAGCCCCCAAACCAACATCCGCCAGGGCTTTGAAAATTCTTTCATTTCTTTCTTGATGGTTTTTGCAGATTTTCTGAATTGCCATGGGTTCGGCGATTGTATCAAACACCGTTCGCCTTGGATTAAGGGATTCATATGGATCCTGAAAGATCATCTGGGCTTTGCGGTGAAATCGGAGAAGCTCTCTTTTTTTTATGGATGTAACATCCCTGCGCTCAAAGTAAATATGGCCACCGGTTGCATTGGTTAACTGTGTGAGAAGTCTTCCAACGGTCGTCTTTCCACATCCGCTCTCTCCAGCCAGTCCCAATATTTTCCCCCGTTCAAGCTTAAAGGAAACACCATCTACAGCCTTTACAAATGCTTGTTTTTCAAAGGAAAATACTGAAGCGATGATACCTTTCTTTAATGGATACCATTTTTTTAAGTCTACAACTTCCACCACAACATCATCGGGAGTATTGTCGCTGTTGTTCATCCTCTTCGTCTCATGCTGATTTGAGCTGCCTGTGATCTCTGCCATATGCTTATATCTTTGGCCTCATGGCGAAACTCTTCTATGTTTTTCACCCTTTGACAGGCACTGAAGTGACCGTCATCAATCTTTTTCAAAGTGCTCTCTTGTTTACATAGATCAATGGCCCAAGGACATCTTTCAAAGAACCTGCATCCTGCCGGGGGATGACGCAAATTCGGCGGGCTTCCGGGTATGGAAACCAGTTTTTCTGTGCGACCTCTAACAGATGGGAATGCTTTCTGAAGGCCAATCGTATAAGGGTGTCCGGGCCTTCTGAATATATCGCGGACATCTCCCAGTTCCATAATTTTACCACCATACATGACCGCCATACGATCACACATTTGGGCTACCACTGCGATGTCATGAGTTATCAAAAGCATCGACATCCCAAAAGTTTTGTGAAGTTCCTGAATTTTTGTAAGGATCTGATCCTGCATGATCACATCCAGGGCGGTCGTGGGTTCATCGGCAATGATCAGAGAAGGCGTTAAGGCAAGCGCCATGGCGATCATCGCTCTCTGCCTCATACCGCCGCTGAATTCATGAGGGTATTCGTCTGCACGTTTCGGATTCAACCCCACATAAGCCATAAGTTCATCGATCCGACGATGTATCTTTTCCGGCGATGAATTTAAATGAGTTCTCAACGCCTCTGCAATTTGCTCTCGGATGGTGTATACAGGATCCAGCGAATTCATTGCGCTTTGAGGTATGATGGCAATTTCTTTCCATCGGATATGGTTGAATTCTTTTTCTGGAAGTCTATTAATATTCCTGCCCTTAAAGAAAATCTCGCCTGAATGGATTACACCATTGGGAGAAAGAAGCCGGGTAACCGCCTTTGCAATGGTCGATTTACCGCACCCGGATTCACCAACGAGACCAAACATTTCCCCGGAACGAATATTGAGCCATTCTACATCAGCGGCTTCTGCAATGGCATCCTTCATCTTGTAATGCACCCTTAGCTGTTGCAATTTCAAAATTTCCATACCCTCTTCCTCAATATACCTGCAGCCGTGGGTTAGCGACTTGCTCATAGGCGTGGCCAATATAGAAGCACGCAGCAACGAACAACGTGATGAACATTCCCGGAGGAACATACCACCACCATGCTATTCTCATCACCTGGCCGGCATATGCCAGGTAGATAATTCTTCCCCAGCTCACCTGTGTTGGGTCGCCGAAGCCAAGAAAATTCAGACTAACCTCCGCGATGATCGACCAACAGATAGAGAATGCCGTAAACAAAAAAACAAGGGGTAGAATGTTCGGTAGAATCTCTTTATACATGATTCTCAGATCACTTGCACCTGCATTTTTGGCGGCTTCGACAAAGGGCCTGCTCCTTAGCGAAAGTACCTGAGAGCGAACCGTTCGAGCGGTGGTTCTCCACAGTAAAGATCCGATAACACCGATCACTATCCATTGGTTGGTGCCGAGAATTCCAACAAGTACAATACAGGTTGGCAGGAAAGGAAGGGCATAAGCAATATCTGTAATTCTCATCAAAACGTCATCCACCATTCCGCCCAGATAACCGGAAAACAATCCGATATTCGCACCAATTAACACGGCAAGAACCGAAGCAAAGAACCCGATTTTAAGTGCGGTTCGGGTACCCCATATCGTCTGGCTGAGAACATCCTTTCCATAAATGGTGGTTCCGAAAATATGCTCCAAGGAGGGCGATTCCATTCTTTTTAAAGATCCGTCAGGATGTCTGCAAATTTCCTGGGGGTCATATGGAGCGATGACAGGTGCTAAGACGGCCAAAAAAATCATGAAAACCAGGATATTTATTCCTACTCTACCTAAGCGATCACTCCAGATGACAGAAAGTTGTCTCTTTATAAAAAGCAATAGACTCATTATTTTTTGCAATTTAGCTACCCCATACATTGTCTCACCCTGTAAGCATTATTTATATACAACCCTGGGGTCAAGGTAGGCATAAAGCAAATCCACCAAAAAATTCGCGATGATGACAAACGCACCGATAAGGAAAAAAGCACCTTGAGCAACAGGATAATCATGATTGTGAACAGCAATAACAAGCTCGCGTCCCATCCCCGGCCATGAAAAAACAGTTTCCAGAACCACCTGGCCTGCCAGGGTATAGGCAATCATAATCGACAGCATGGTAACAACAGGAAGAAGACCATTTCGAACCCCGTGTTTGAACAATAACTGTGTGTTGCTGATGCCTTTGGCCTTTGCAATATCGATAAAATCCTCTCCCTTGATCTCCATCATGCTGTTTCTCATCACTAAAAATGGATTCCCCAGATAATATAAAACCATCGTTAAGGCGGGAAGAATGAGATGCTCTAAAAAATCTAACGAAAAATACGTAAAAAATATGCTCTCCTCATAAAACCCGGGGGTATGCATTCTTCCGATTGGCAACCAGCCCAGACGGTAAGAAAAAATGGTCAATAGCACCATTCCTGAAAAAAAGATGGGGGATGATCGCAGAAATAACACAAACGAAATCAACAAATCTCCCAACAGGATATGTCTTCCCCACGCAACATAAGCCCCTCCTACAACCCCAATAATAAAGGTAATTAAAAACGCGATTCCCATCAGAATCACGGTATTGAGAAATTTATCGGATAAGACATCCAGCACATTCTGCTGGTATTGAAATGATGTTCCGAAATTACCGGAAATCAAGTTCTTAAAATAAAGGATGAATTGAACATGCTGCGGTTTGTCCAGCCCAAATAGCCTTGTCTGAACCTCGACCGCTTCCGGATTCATGGCAGGTCCCAATACCATTGCAGCAGGATTTCCGGGCAACATTCGAAAAATAAAAAAAAGGATTACGATCAATGACAGAAAGAGAAACACAAGTTGTATGATACGCCTGATAATGTAAGCTTTCATGTTCCTCCGGTATTAAATTGCTCTTTTGAAATACTCAAATCGTTTCTTTTAGATCTAACCTTTTGTGTAAAGCAAAACAAAAAGAGTAGTCAAAAGGTGCCGATAAATTATGCATGTAGACCATTTTTTTCGAGTGATATGTGCAACTAGGGGTTTTATGTTTGGTATGATCTACTGGTTGACCACCCTATCAATCTGTTCTTTCATCTTAGACTGGGCGGACTTAATCTTATTTTTCAATTGTTCTATCCGCTCACAGTCCTGTTGTAGCTGTTTTTTCAACTCTGTCATTTGTTCTTTTACTTCTTTTGGAGCCGGACCGCCCATTACGCTTCTTCTCTTTATGTTCTCAAGCGGATCAAGTGCAGCTCGAACATCTTCTTCTGTAATCCCTTCGAGAGGCTTCTGTAAAACTTCCAGTGAATATCGGTTAAGGAGATCCCATGTAAAATCCTCCGAAGTCTTCTGCTGGCTGTATAGCTCAAATACGGCGCGTCTTACGATACTATGGGCGGTTCGAAAAGAAAGACCCATTTTTCTTACAAGCTCATCTGCAACCTCGGTGGCTGTAGAGAAATTCTTTCTGGTGTTTATAAAAGCATTTTCCCTGTCAATTTCTATTTTCTCCAACAGGCCGCACATCCATCTTATGGTCGTTTCCGTTTCCTGAAATGCCTTCCACAACAACACAAAGACCTCACCGCCGGTAGCCCTGGTGTGAGTATACGGCAGTCCTTTCATCGTGGTGACGATCGACACAAGTGTTCCTAACACATGGGAAACCTTGCATATGGTATGCTCCAGGATGATAGGATTCCTTTTTTGCGGCATGATACTGCTGGAGGCCACAAATTCATCCGGTAGTTTTAAGGTTGAAAACTCAGATGTGACCCAGTAATAAAAATCCTGGTTCATTCTTCCGATATCGGAAAGCAGCATGGTCATGGCATAGGCGATATCCGCCGCATAATCTCTCGCAGCCACTGCGTCTAACGAATTCTTTAAAATCCCATCGAAACCAAGATACTCCCCGGTAAGCGTTCGATCAATTGGGAACCCTGTTCCAGCCATGGCCCCTGCACCTAAAGGATTCAGGTTCGTCCTGTGGTATGAATCAATAAGCCTGTCAAAGTCTCTCTTCAGCGCACAGCCGATTGCAGCGAGATAGTGGCCGAAGGTGATGGGTTGAGCCGGCTGCATATGCGTGTAACCGGGAATGACTGTTTCAATGTTTTTTTCAACCAGGCCAACCAGTGTTTCTCTCAAATCGATGACGATTTCCGCAACCTTTAACAGTTCCTCTCGGCATTTTATCCGCTGTATTGCCGCGTATAAATCGTTTCTGCTTCTACCAATATGAAGTTTACCACCGATATCGCTTCCCAGACGCTGAATGATATGTGCCTCCAGGTTAAGATAAAGGTCCTCTCTTTCTGCAGAAAGTTCAATACCACTTATGCCGCGGTTACCAATATCTTGGGAAACAGACAAAAGTTCTTTGGCTTCTTGTCTGCTGATCAGTTCCTGCTTAAACAGCATCAGCGCATGAGCATCATTGATCTTTAGCATTATATCAAAATACCGGGGTGCCTGCTCTTCTAATTGGGGGGTTAACAAATATTTCAGATAAACATTTTCCTCTATGACATTGCCCTTATCTTGCATCATTTTATCTCCATTTTGGGTAAAAGGAGATTACACAACCCTCTCCCATGGTGGTTTCAATTTTTAAGACTGAACTCTTTGACACGATCCATATCAAGTTCAACGCCGAACCCGGGTTTCTGTGAAGGATAAATATACCCGTTTTCAATATTAACCGGGCTTTTAACAATGTCCTTCAGAAAGAACTTCGGACCGTAAATTTCCGCGCCATAATCGAAACCCGGAACAGAAAGCGCATAATGCAGACTGGCAGAAGTTCCAACGCTGGTTTCACCCTGGGAACCTAAATAACATCGAATTCCTGCGGTTTCTGCAAGATGAGCCATACGTCTTGCCCGCATGATGCCTCCGGATTTAATCAGCTTAATGCTGACAAAGTCGGCTGCCTTTTTGCCAATGATTTTTAAAATGTCCTGCTCGGTGGTTGCCGCCTCATCTGCCATAAGAGGCACCGGGGATTTGCTTCTCAGATAAGCAAGGCCGTCTAAATCCGCCTTGGCCACCGGCTGCTCCAGGAACTCAAGGCTACATTCCTCAATACCTTTAATAAACTTAAGCGCTGTTGGTACATCCCATCCTTGATTCGCATCGGCCCTAAGCGATACATCCCAGCCCACCATCTCCCTGATAGCTTTAACCCTTTCGACATCCTGCTGAACATTAAGTATCCCCACTTTCACCTTGATAATCCGATAACCCTCTGTGAGATATCCCTTCACCTCGGAAATATCCTTCTCCAGATCCGATGACGAGGCCGATCGACTCAACGGCAACTTATCCTTTATGCTTCCACCAAGCAGGTCATAAACAGGAACTCCCAAATACTTTCCAGCCAGGTCAAATAGGGCTGTTTCAATAGCACATTTGGCCCCGAAATTACCATAAATCGCTTTATCCATCAGGGCATTGATTTGATTTATATTAAGTGGATTTTGACCTAATACATATTGTTCAAGGAAACGGACACCTCCTTTAAGCGTTTCAAGGGCTTCTCCTGAAAATGCAGGGTGTGCGATTGCTTCGCCAATACCACTGATACCGTTATCAGCTGTTATCCGAACAATGAGTACTTTGCGGCCTTCTGCAGTTCCCAAGGAGATCTTATGCGGTCGTAAAAACGGTATTTTTAGAGTAAATATATCAATTGTGCGGACCTTAAAGCAGTTTGAATTTTTACGGTTTTTCATTTAATTTTTCTCCTATACAGAGGCTTCAATAACGCGGTGTGCAATTGATTTTCATAAATGCTTGAACCGAAAAAAAGAGAGAGGCCCAAACCTCTTGGCAATAAGAGCCTGGGCCCCTACATTTGTCATTTACCAGAAGGATAACATAGTTTACCTTCTTTATTCCAGGTGTAACCGGCATCCTTGAGAATTCGCTTCGCTTCTTTGATGCTAAATTCTATGGGTGGAAGATTGGGATTATGCCAGAATTTGTTCGCACTCCCTATTACCGTACTTTCATGTGACCCATATCCCTCAAATATGTCCTTAATAAATTGTTTGGCAGGAATAGTGCGCGAAATAGCTCTTCTAAAAGCCCTGTCATTGAACGGCTTGATCCTATTATTATACCACAGGTTATAAAATCCATGGTTCGTTAATGGCTCTCCCGAAATATGCTTTTTTGCAACCAATCTCCTGTACTGGAACGGTTGAATGTAAAACAGCGTCACATCGGCTTCCTTTGTTTCAACGGCCCCACACATGGCATCTGTACTTCCATACACCAGATAAAGCAACCCTCCCGGCTTTGCAGGGTTCCAATGCTCGTCAAACCGTTTCACCAGCAGCTCTGATCCCTTTTTCCAGTATGCTAATTTAAACGGGCCGCTTCCAATCGGTTTCTCATTCGGATAGGTCTTTGGATCTTGTACCTGCTTTTCGATCTCCTCCCAGACATGCTTTGGGAGTATCGGCATCTGGGAAAAAACCGTAACGTAGATTGGTGCAAAGGGTTGGGTCAGGTTGATCTGTAGTTTATTTTCTCCTACAAGATCTACACTTTTTACTACTTTCATCGCAGAAAAATAATTAATGGCTTCCCATTTTTTCATGAAATCAAAAGTAAACTTAACATCTTTTGCCGTACAGGGTTTTCCATCGTGGAATCTCATGTCATCCCGAACCACCACTTCAAGTGTTGTATCGTTAACTCTATTGATCTGTTTCGCCGCCCACATTTGCACCTTACCATCCGGTCCAACTCGAGTCAGGCTATCATATAGGTTTCGGATCAGTTGAAGGTCGTATTTTTTTACAGCAGTCAATGGGTTTAAATTGGTAAATGCCCGCGTATAAGCCAGCTTCATGATGTCATCTTTTGTCTTGGGAACTGCTGCCCACTGAAACCAAAACCCTGCGACCCCCATTCCTACGTCCAAATGATAATTCTTTGGATCGTCCCATCTGTCGCTATTATACACAAACAGGATATTATCAAAAATGAAAGGCGTATGCGGTTGATCTCTGTATAGAATTTCCTGGGCCTTCCAAACAGCCTTACGGCGTTTTTCCATATCGTAATATAACCTCTGTTCTTCTGCTAACTTGTCGAATTCCGGATTGCGATATCCATAAACATTATATGCGCGCGGCCTGTCCATTGAGGAGTGGTGGAACTGATAGATGAAAACATCCGGATCCAGACGAACTGCTGTAGCGCCCCAGTGAAGGATCAACATTCCGTAATCATGCTTAGCCCCCATG
>JAFDFZ010000040.1 GCA_019309565.1 Deltaproteobacteria bacterium | reverse complement strand
AAGCTCAGTGCCCCATGCTCCAAGCTCAGTGCCCCATGCTCCATGCTCCAAGCTCCATGCTCCAAGCTCCATGCCTCATGCTCCATGCTCCATGCTCCACGCTCCCTGCTCCATGCTCAGTGCCCCATGCTCCAAGCCCCATGCTCCATGCTCCACGCTCCATGCTCAGTGCCCCACGCTCCACGCCCCATGCTCCACGCTCCCTGCTCCATGCTCAGTGCCCCATGCTCCACGCTCCAAGCTCCATGCTCTATGCGTATCGGCGTAAACACGTTGTTTTTCATTCCCGGTGAGGTGGGCGGCACCGAAACCTATCTGCGAAACACCCTGCGGTGCATGGCAAAACTGTATCCGGAAATCGGCCTGGTGTTGTTTTCAAACAGGGAAAACCATCCGGTCCTAAAATCGGATCTGTCATCATTCTGCCAGGTCGAATTCCAGTTGCTCAATTTTCCTGCCGGCAACCGGTATATGCGGATCATCCGGGAACAGACCGAGCTTCCCGTCAGGGTTTGTAGGGCCCGTATCGATGTGCTCTGGTCTCCCGGGTATACCGCGCCCTTCTTTTCCCCGTGCCCGCAGGTGACCACCATCCATGATATGCAATACAGGCGGCATCCTGAGGACCTTTCCCTGCTTGCGCGCCTGGCCACTCATGTCCTCGTTACGGCTGCTGCCAGGAGAAGCTGCCGAATCATCACACAGTCAGAGTTTTCAAAAAAGGAGATCCTTCGGTTTACTGGCGTCCCTTCCCACAAGGTTTACCCGATTCTGCTTGCCGCTTCCCCGGAATTTGCCGAAGATCCGGAAATTTCCAATGCCGTGGTGCATAACTACGACGATCCACATAGCAAAAAGCCATATATCCTGTCTGTGGCCAACTCCTACCCGCACAAGAACCTGCATACTCTGGTGGAAGCCTTCGGCAAAATCACGGACAGGTGCAGCCACAACCTGGTTCTGATCGGGCTTCCCAGGATGGGTGAGAAAAAACTGCAGGATTCGATCAATCGGATTCCGGGAAAAAACAGGATTATCCGAATCGACCGGGCATCTACAGAGGAGTTGATCGCATGGTACCGTAGTGCGGATCTCTTCGTGTTTCCATCCCTTTACGAGGGTTTCGGTCTTCCGGTACTCGAGGCGATGATGGCCGGAACCCCTGTCGTGACCACGAAAATGGGATCGATTCCCGAGGTGGGGGGCGAACATGTCGTCTATGCGGACCCGCCCGATGCACGGACGATTGCCGGCCGGATCCTTGAGGTGCTCGATTGGGAAAGGACTCGACGGCATTCATGGGTGGCTGCAGCAAGGGCCCATGCATCAAAGTTTACCTGGGAAGAGACGGCTCGAAAAACCCTGGAGGTTCTACGACGGGGGGCTGGCAAGAGTTGAAGGCACGACAAAAAATTTGGAAAAAAGGGTTGACATGGTATTTAATCTTCGTTATGAGATTCGAAAATTTATAAATTTGTAAATTTTATAAAAGTTTAATAATGCCGGAAAATACCACGCGTAAAATCAAGTCGTCCCTTATTGAACTGGGGGGAAGAACCTCACAGGACATGGGGATGGGGCGGGTTGTCGGCCAGGTCCTCGTCTATCTCTACCTGACCGATGGAGACTGCTCTTTGGATAAGATCGAAAAGGAGATCCAGCTGAGCAAGGCCTCGGCCAGCATCGCAGCCCGGCAGCTGGAAAAACTCGGCCTGGTCAAGCGGTCCTGGAAAAAAGGGGATCGGAAAAGCTATTACCGGACCGCAGACAACATCGAAACCGCGCTGAAAAACGGGCTGATCTCCTTTATGCTCCAAAAAATCCAAACGGTTGGCCGGGAACTGGACCATGCCATCGGTCTGCTTTCCAACGACTCCGGATCCGGGCAGACCAGTCCGGAAACAGAGTTTGTGCGCAAGCGACTGACGAGGGCAAAAGCCTTGAGCGATGGGTTCGTCGGGGTTCTTGAAAACCCTTTTTTTAAATTGTTTGAATAGAAACAAACTATCTGAGATTATTAAAAAACATTCTTTTCTTCACTGTGCCTTCAAGAGGCGGAGCTATGCCCACAGGGCGTGGAGCAGAGAGCGTGGAGCATGGAGCAGAGGGCATGGAGCAAGGAGCAGAGAGCATGGGGCTTGGAGCGTGGGGCTTGGAGCATGGAGCGGGGAGCATGGGGCTTGGAGCGTGGGGCATGGGGCATGGAGCTTGGAGCACGGAGCAAGTAGGAATGAGTCTATGGTGAAGTTCCGATTCCAGGAATTCGATATCTGGAAAAAGGCCATTGATATCGGAAATACGCTCTTGGACATTGCCGATGAACTTGAGGCCAAAAAGTTATTCCGTTTTGCAGAACAGATTCGTGGGGCAAGTCTATCCATTTCGAATAATATCGCAGAAGGCTCAGGAAGCAGTTCCAACCTGGAATTTGCCAGCTTTCTGAACATTGCCAAACGATCAGCATTTGAGAATGCCAATATGGCAATCGTCCTTGAACAGCGGGGACTCATCAGCACCGAGAAAAGGAATGCGTTGCTCAGGGACCTGGAAGAGGAATGCAGAATGATTTCCGGTTTCATAAAGAACCTGAAAGAAAGGTAATCCAACCTCCATGCTGCCCCATGCCCCAAGCTCCCCGCCCCACGCTCCACGCTCCAAGCTCCAAGCTCCATGCTCCCCGCTCCATGCTCCAAGCTCCCCGCTCCCCGCTCCCCGCTCTCCGCTCCAAGCTCCATGCTCCCCGCTCCATGCTCCCCGCTCCCCGCTCCCCCGCAAGGCCCTTATCTGCGGTGTATCCGGCCAGGACGGATCCTACCTTGCACGGCTTCTGCTCCAAAAAGGCTATGAGGTCTATGGCACTTCCCGCGATTCACAAATCTGTCCCTTTAACAACCTGATACGCCTTGGCATCCGGGATAAAGTTAAGACACTTTCCATGGCCGTAAACGACTTTAGATCAGTATTCCACGTCTTAAACCGTATCCGCCCGCACGAAATCTACAACCTGGCCGGTCAAACTTCGGTATCCCTCTCATTCGAACAGCCGGTCGAGGCAATGGACAGCATCAACATCGGAACCCTGAACCTTCTTGAGGCCATAAGGATCAGCGGCGAACCGATAAAGCTTTACAACGCTTCTTCCAGCGAAAGTTTCGGGGATACCGGAGATCATGCAGCCGATGAGAACACACCATTTCGGCCCCGCAGCCCCTATGCGGTGGCCAAGGCCTCGGCCCACTGGCTGGTCGCCAATTATCGAGAGGCCTACGGCTTGTTTGCCTGTAACGGTATTCTGTTCAACCATGAATCGCCGCTGCGGCCGGAGCGGTTTGTCACAAAGAAAATCATTGCCGCTGCGGTTCGGATGTCAAACGGAAGCGACGAGCGGCTGCGGTTGGGAAACATCGATATCCAGCGAGACTGGGGTTGGGCCCCGGAATATGTCGAAGTCATGTATGAGATGATGCAACAAGAGACTCCGGAAGATTTCGTGATTGCAACCGGTGAAACCCGATCCCTTTCGGATTTTATCAAAACCACTTTCGGGCTTCTGGACCTTGATTGGGAAAAGAAGATCGTCATCGATCCCGATCTCAAGCGCCCCTCAGATATTCACGTCAGCCGGGGAAACCCGGCAAAGGCCCAAGAAATCCTTGGTTGGTCCGCACGATACAAGATGGAAGATGTCGTGGAAATGATGCTTGAAGCGGAACGAAACGACCAACGGGCTTATAGGCCGAACGAAGGATAAAGGCGTGGCATCTCAGCATCCGAAGAAGAAATTGTATTCCCTTTCAGAGAAAGGAAAAAAGAATTTAACTGCACATCTGAAAGAGTTGCTCAATAAGGATAAGCGGATTCTGTTTGCATATGTTTATGGGTCTTTTATCGAAAATCTTCCTTTCCATGATATTGATATCGGAATCTTCATTCGTGGAATTTCGGAAAAAGAAGTTACAAGTTTTTCGATTGAACTTTCGGGGATGCTTTCCGGACAATTGAAATTTCCTGTAGATATTCGTGTCCTCAACTTTGCACCGGTTCCTTTTCGTTTTCAGGCGGTACGAGGTAAAATCATTTTTGTAGAAGACGAAGAGGCCCATAGCCAATTTTTGGAAGATACGGTGCGAAGGTATCTGGATATCCAACCGATTATATACCATGCGACCAAGGAAGCCTTTGCAGAATGAAATTGAATTCGGAAATCGTTCGAACCCGGTGTCAGGAAATTAAAGAATCAATCACTCGCCTTGAGGAGATCCGAAAACAGGGCAAAACCCGCTTTCTTGAAAATCAGGATCTGCAGGATATCGCATGCTACAGGTTGCTTGTTGCCATCGAGGCTGCATTAAACCTTTGTTATCACATTGCTGCAAAGCAATTAAGAAAAGTACCGGACGAATATGCGCAGTGTTTCCAGCTGCTTGAAGAAGCGAGAATCATCCCGTCTCACCTGTCTGAAAACCTTCAAAGAATGGCCCGTTTTCGAAACCTTCTGGTGCATATGTACTGGAAGATCGATTATGAACAAGTGTTTGTCATTGTTCATAAAGACCTGGAAGACCTGAATCAATTCACCAAAATCATGGCCGAGTTGATTTAATTGCGAATTACAACCGAAAATCTGGCATATCCTCCCTGCACCTCCGAAGTGATCTTTGTTGGCAGCGGATATGCCATAATTTGTTTAATCAATTCAAGAAATTAATGCTCTATTTGCAAGGTTTTTGCCACTGATTCAGGAAAAATTAAAAAATGTGAGGTGACCATGAAAAGTATAAAGGCAGAAAGAATAAGAATCAAAATCGGAGATTTATGGGAAAGTCCGCAGCTACATATCTTATTGACTAAAGGGGAATTTTGGCGGGAAAACCGGCCAGAAATTGGGTTGAAATGAAAATCCGTGGGTTGAAAATGGGTTGAATTTTAAGGCTTTGGAGTTGTTAGATTACCTCAGAAATTGACAAGAACCTTTGAATTTGAGACGATTTATATGGCGTTGTTTTGAGTTGCTGAAAAGAGAGGAATCAAGCCATGGAATTTATGGAATCTGTAAGAGCTGCCCTTAAAGAGATGATCATTCCGGAATTGGACAGGATCAAGGAAGAAAACGGGCAAATCAAGGCGATTTTAGAGGTTACGAACAAGCGGCTTGATGATGTAAACCTTCATTTGACAGATCAGAGTCGGCGAATCGATGAAACCAACAACCGCATCGACATGGTGCGCGAGGAGCTGACAAAGCGCATCGACATGGTTCGCGAGGAAGTTGGAAGCGAAATAAAGGAGACCAACAAGCGGCTTGATCGGCTCTACGAGGTGATTGTCAGGCGGGATGAACATTCAAAGATTGAAGAGCGGGTTGCGGCGCTTGAACGGGATGTCAACGAACTGAAGCGGAGAATAGCTGCTTGAGGATAGCTGTCTATATCTTCAACTTTAACGGCCCCGACGCCAAAAGCAAGCAAAGAGGTAAGATGTTTTCCGGTAGGGCGGAAGCTGCTTGGTCCGCTTCACTGAGGACGGCAGCCAGCTCAGGGGCGGGTGAAGCGACCACGTTGTTCTCATGCCCCTCATGTTTATGGTGGGGATACGTCGAGAGGTTCAGTTTCCTGTGATGTCCTGTGTTATCGTAGCGGAATACCAATTGCTGGGTGGGGTCCACATACTGGTAGACATAGACCAAACGAGCAATGGCGATGCGGTGGTGGTGATCGAGGTGAAGAACAAGTTTCATAAGCGGATGGTGGACCGATTTGTAGGTCAGAAGTTGCCCGAGTTCAAAGCGATGTTTCCCGAGTATCGTGGTCGGCGGATCTTTGGTGGCACCGGTGCACTGGTGGTAAAAGATGATGTAAGCCGGTATGCAGAGAGAGCCGGGTTGTATGTGCTCACGCAAACAGCAGAAGGGGGAGCTGCGCTGGCCAATCGTAAAAACTTCAGGGCCAGGCAATTTGGCTGATCATCCGGAAGTGATATTAAGTCACAAGCTACCCACGGTTTCTCCTATCATTGGCACCAACCGAAAAAGTGTTCGCGCCATCGGCGTGTGCGCAGTTCCTGAGGCCCGACCCCAACACCAAACTTATAATTTGTCATTTTAGGATAGGATCATGACAACTGTCTCTGGAATTAACCCGCGAAGGGTGGAAGGATTATCTAGAGGCCGCACGGCACCGGTCAGCTCCGCCAGATTTGACGCCCGTGGAGCAGCAGGAACGAGAGTGTCTACTTGCTCGTGTTCGTGAGGCTGCGGAGATGTTGAAGGCCCGATTTGGGGTCAGAAGGGTGGTCCTTTTTGGCTCACTGACCCATACGGCCTGGTTCGTGCCAAAAAATAAATCAGTATTCACTATTCAAGCTTTGACACCAATCATTTGAACTAAATTGAACCGAAAGGCAATTCGATTCTAATGTCGGAAGACATTGACCTGATTAATGTAATTCGTATTCTCTGGAGCTGGAAGAAGTGGATAATTTCCGGCACCCTCGTGTTCATGATAGGAGCGATTGGTGTCAACCGCCTGCGTTTCGATCCCAATGCGATATCCTTCGAGATAATCAGCAAACTAGAGCCCGGGATCAGTGAGGATCTACCAAACAGTCCTCCCCGATTTTTTTTATCGCCTGCGGAAATTCATAAGGCCATTCAATCTGAATTGCATTCCATTGAAATCGTAAATAGATTCAACCAGATTTATCCGAATGCATCTCTTGATAAAGTCGATTTCAAATCTGTTGTTGATGTTCCTTTGAATCAGGTATTCGTTAAGTTAAAGACGGCCGACAAACAGCAGGGAAATGTTTTTATGCGGCTGCTTTTAGATGTGTTAAACGAAATCTTTCAGCCGAAAGTTAAACTTCGTTTAAATGAAATTACTGACCAAATTGGTATGAAGAAAGATTACTTAACTTTAGCAGAGGCGGAATTAAGGAACATTGAAAAAAATATTGCCAAAGATATTGAAACAATGAAAACTGAATTAGAATTAGAAAAAATAATCCGGGATTCACTTCAGCATCAACTGAATCTCATTGAACCGATACTTTCTGAGCAGCGTCGAATCATTGAATCCTTTAAAGCGAATTTCAGATATTTGTTCTATCCAGAAGCGGAAGCGGAAAACGAAAAAACGGCTCCAGTGCAAGGCAGGTCGGTCCCGAATTTTAACGATGATATTTCCCAGGTTTACGGGCAGTTCGTCAGCAGCCTCAGCAACTTGGCTGAAACGGAAAGCAAATTTGAAGAACTTAAAGCCGAGGTGAAGCAACGTGCTAAAATAATAGATGAAAAAAATAAAGAATTAATGACCCTTCAGGGCGCTTTAAAAACCCCATTGCAGTATGCAGATCTTTTTCCCGAGTACCTAAGGAAGCATCAAGAAGTTGAAAAAATTCAAAAATATATAAAGCGGTTACAAATCGAGGCAAAAAAACTGCAGGCTGTGAAAATGCTGAAGCCAATGAGGGTGGTTGAGATAAAACCAGAGCCACCGAATTATGTTTTCTTGGCTGCGGCCGGCCTGGCTGCCGGGTTCATTGTAATGGTGTTTGTTGTATTTTGTATCGAATTCATTAACCGGCACCGTGCTTCAATACTTGTGCCCTGCAAGCCGCAGGAAAAACCCAAAGACTAACTTTCCGCATACACTAAACTATCCTTATCGGAGCGATCACCCATACCGGGAAGGCCGTTTAATGCTGGTGTTGATGCTGGTAACCGGGAGATCCGGACGGATTACAAGGATTCAAACGAGGTAAGAGCAATGAGTTTTTTAGATGGGAAAAACATCCTAATTACAGGTGGAACCGGTTCCTTTGGAAAGAAGATGACAAAAAGGATATTAGAATATTCGCGACCGGAACGACTTATTATCTTCAGCCGGGATGAATTGAAGCAGTATGAAATGGCCCAGGAGTTTCCCGATTCGCAATATGACTGCATCCGGTACTTTATTGGCGACGTACGAGATAAAGAAAGGTTGTATCGTGCTTTTCGCGACGTAGATTACGTCATCCACGCTGCTGCCTTGAAACAAATTCCGGCGACCGAATATAACCCATTCGAAGCCATTAAGACCAATGTGATTGGTTCGCAGAACGTCATCAACGCGGCGATTGATCAAAGAGTCCATCGGGTCATAGCCCTGAGTACAGATAAGGCGGCTAACCCGATTAACCTTTACGGAGCAAGCAAACTTTGTGCCGATAAACTTTTCATTGCAGCAAATGTTTATGCCGGAAGAAACGACACCAATTTTTCGGTGGTTCGTTACGGTAATGTGGTAGGAAGCAGAGGCAGCGTCATTCCATTTTTTCTGAAAATGCGGAAGACAGGTGTTTTGCCGATTACCGATCCGCGCATGACCCGCTTTTGGATCACCCTTGAAGAGGGAGTCGATTTTGTATTACAATGCTTGGAAAGGATGGTAGGCGGCGAACTTTTTGTCCCCAAAATACCCAGTGCCGGTATCATGGACCTGGCTAAAGCCATAACGCCCGACGCTAAGATTGAGGTCATCGGTATACGGGCGGGTGAAAAATTGCATGAGGTTATGATCCCTCGGGACGATGCACGAAATACGGTTGAGCTCTCGGACCGATACGTGATCAAGCCACAATTCCGCTATTTCGATCGACGTTTCGCCAACAATGACGGCAAGCCGGTCCCTGAAGACTTTGAGTACAATTCCGGAACCAATCCCTGGCGGCTCACGGTAGAGGAGATGCGGGAACTGATAAAGAACTTGGAGCAGGGACAAGGGAGCAACGAGTAAGGAACTGGGAGGGACTCGAATTTCGAAGCCCTTTTGCAAGACTTGGAGGTCTACCTATGGAAATGGAATACGTAGGAGAGATTCTAGAAGACGGCCGATTGGCTGTGTCACCCGACATCCGAAGACGGTTCAGTGTCGGTGAGAAGGTGAGGGTTCGCTTCATAAGGGAAAAAAGCACAAAGGCTAAAGGGTTATCGCCGCAAGCCGAAGAACTCATTCGCCTCTTTGAACAGTCACCGGATCGGGGTGGATACAATGGTCACGAGATAACCCGGGAATATATCCATGAAAGAGAAGATATTTTTTGATTCCAATATCTTTATTTATGCTGCAGATAAGAAATCGTTATTTTATGATGAATCCATTGGAATCATCAAAGACTATATTCAAAAAGGTTTTTGTACGTGCGACCTGTGCTTCTTAGAATTCTACCAGGTCATCACAGATGGGCGAAAGACCCCTAAACCTCTATCACCGCAAGATGCCCTTCGATATGTCAAGAAAATGTGGGACACACCGGAAATTGATGTCCTCGAAGTAGATATCCTTCGCACGTTTTTAGAGCATCAAGAAGACCTTGTGAGGTACAACATAACAAAATTCGGTGTCTACGACTATCTGATAGCTGCATGCCTTAAAAGGGAGCGAATAGAGAAAATTGCCACCTTCAACGGAAAAGATTTCATGCAATATCCATGGCTTACCGTCGTTGATCCCCGTGAAACTTATGGCTCCCGCAGCTCTGCCCCCTTCTCCGGGCTGCGAGCTCCCCGCTTCATCCCTTACGGTCGCCAATCCATAAGCGAGCAGGATGTGGCTGCGGTTTGCAAGGTTCTCCGATCCGACTGGCTTACAACCGGACCCAAAGTTAGCGCCTTTGAAGAGGCGGTTAGCAATTTCGTTGGTGCGGCACATGCTGTGGCCGTTTCAAGCGGGACAGCGGCCCTGCACTGTGCCATGTATGCTGCTGGTATTGGACCAGGGGATGAGGTCATTCTACCTTCAATTACTTTTGCCGCAACGGCCAATGTCGTGGTTATTTTAGGTGCAAAGCCAGTTTTCGTGGATGTGACCTCAGATACATTGCTGATAGACCCGGAGAAAGTTGAAGCCTCACTGACGTCTGTCACCAAGGCTCTGGTAGCAGTAGATTACACCGGGCACCCCTGTGCATATGATGAACTCAGAGAAATTGCCCGGCGAAATAATTTGGTGCTCATTGCCGATGCCTGCCACTCCATCGGAGGGACTTATCACGGCAGACCTGTGGGGAGCCTGGCCGACCTTACGGTTTTCAGCTTTCATCCGGTCAAGCATATTACGACCGGGGAAGGTGGCATGATTGTAACAGACAATTCAGAATACGCAGATATGATGAGGAAGTTCCGCAACCATGGCATTTCAGCTGACTTCCAAGAACGCCGGCAAAAGGGGGATTGGTATTATGAAATATGGGAGCCGGGCTATAACTATCGCATTACCGATCTGCAGTGCGCGCTGGGGCTTTCACAACTCGCGAGACTGCGGGAATTTTTAAGTCGGAGACGCGAGCTGGCGGCGACCTACAACGTTTCTTTTGCCAGTGTACCCGAAATTTCAACTTTGAGTGTTTCTGAAAAAGTTGATCATGCCTACCATCTATATGTTGTTCAAATTCCTTTCAAACAACTCGGCAAGGACCGCAGAAGCCTGTTCCGATATATGAATCAGCACGGTGTGGCAGTTAATGTCCATTACCTTCCCGTGCATCTGCATCCCTTTTACCGAAAGCGTTTCGGAACCGGCAGTGGGATGTGTCCGATTGCAGAAGCAGCCTACGAGAAACTGTTAACGCTCCCTCTTTTTCCGGCTCTGAAAAAGGACGATCAAATGTACATAATAAAAACCCTGCTATCCTTTCTGGAGGAATAATCAATGAAAACAGTGCGGATTTCTGGTAAACACATCGGAGATGGGTACCCCTGCTTCATCGTCTTTGAAGCTGGGCCTAGCCATAACGGTATTGATTCGGCCTGTGAACTGGTTCGAAGGGCCGCCGCCGCCGGTGCCGACGCCATCAAGTTTCAGATGATTGACCCGGACAGACTAGTGGCCGACCGGAATCAAGAAATCTCATACGATATATTGTTGGATCGGCACAGCGGGGAGACACGGACGGTTTCGGAACCCCTTTATCGCATACTTAAGCGGCGATGTCTTACTAAGGATGAATGGCGGGCGCTCAAGCATCTCTGTGACGAGATGGGAATTATTTTCTTTGCGACAGCTTCTTTTTTTGATGAGATTGATTTTCTGGTAGAACTTGGCTGCCGTACCTTAAAGATCTGCTCCGGAGATATCGATTACTATCAACTGATCGAATACAGCGCCAGTACGGGCATGTGCTTGCAATTCGACAGCAGCAATGCAACAATCGGTGATATCGAGCGTGCGGTTGAGGTGGCCTGTGGAGCCGGTTGCAAAGATATTATTATTCACAACTGTCCCTCGGGATATCCGGCGCGATTGGAGAGCATTAATTTGCGGCTCATTTCGACACTCAAACAGGTTTTTCAGTATCCGGTTGCGTTTTCTGACCACAGTGTGGGGATGGATATGGACATCGCGGCAGTCGCCCTCGGAGCGAATATGGTAGAGAAAACCATAACCCTGGATCGCACCACCGCCAGTCCGGAACACCTATTTTCCCTGGAATCTGAGGAGATGGCGACTTTCGTTCGGACCATCCGAAATGTTGAGGTCGCCTTGGGCGGGCCGCGCCGAATTCTCGACGATGTTGAATGTAAAAGATCACTTGCTGTGCGCCGCAGTCTGGTAGCCGCCAGGGATTTGTCGGCAGGAGAGCGGGTTTCTGCGCAAACAACCCATTTCGCCAGACCCGGCATCGGGCTGAGGCCGGAGTTATTCAGTTTAATTGAGGGACGTCAACTCAAGCGGGATGTGAAATGCGGCCAGATGATCACACTGGATGATGTCATCTAAAGCCCAACGGGCGCAGGCCGGAATGGTAAAGAGCCGATGCCGTCCTATTAACTTCACCTTGTTCTGCAGTATCATGCAAAGCCAATGCTAGGAGTAAACCTGATGAAAGAAACCAATAATTTAAAGACTTGTAGCCGTTGTTGCTTACCGGAAACCCAGGATGGTATACGTTTCGATGAAAACGGGGTATGTAATGTCTGCAACCAGATCAAAGTCAAAAAAGAAAAAATCGACTGGGATCAACGGCGTCTGATGCTGGATCAACTTTGTGATCGCTTTCGGGGAAAAGGGACCTACGATTGCATTGTCCCGTTTTCCGGGGCAAAGACAGCACTTTCACCTTATGGTATTTGGTCACGCAGCTGGGGTTGAAACCCCTTGTGGTCTCTTTCGATCATGGATTCTACAGACCCCTTCATCTTGAAAACCGTGAAAGGACGTTGAAAAGATTGCATTGCGACTTTATCAGCTTCAAAGCGAGTTGGAAAGTCGTACGGGAATTGATGCTGGAGTCGATGCAGCGCAAGGGAGACTTCTGCTGGCACTGTCATTGTGGGGTATACGCGGGTTCGATGCGTCTGGCCATAGAAAAACAGGTCCCTCTGGTATTCTGGGGGCAGCCGAATGCGGAATACGGCAGCTATGGTTATTCCTATGAGGAAATTCAGGAGGTCAATGAAAGGCAATTTAACCGATTTATCAATCTTGGAATTACCGCTGAAGACATGGCTGGCATGTTGCCTGACTGGATAACGCTTCGGGACCTGGAGATCTTTCGCTATCCATCTCTTGATGAGATTACAAGGATAGGAATCGTATCCGTGCACCTGGGTAGTTTCATACCCTGGGATCCACGACAAATAGCGGAGGTTATCTGGGATGAGCTCGGCTGGAAATGGAATACGGTAGAGGGAATTCCCGAGGAATATGGATGGGAAAAGGTTGAGTGCATGTTTACAGGAGTCCGCGATTATATGAAGTTTATCAAACGAGGTTTCGGACGAACCACACATCTAGTGTCGATTGACATTCGAGAGGGACGCAAGAGCAAAGAAGAAGCCATTCAGCTCATCCAGAAGTATGACGGTAGACGTCCGGCCAGCCTCGACCTGTTCTTAGAACTTCTGGATATCAGCGAAGAGGAGTTCAATGATATCATGATCCAGCACACGGTTGCTCCTCACCGGCACGATCCGTCCATGGTAAAGCCAGGAATTCCCCTTTGGGATATGCCGAGCTGGAGAGGCCAGCTGGGTTTGGATCCGCCTGATACCCAATCCGGGGAAAAGGTTGTTACAGACACCCATCAGGCCCAGAAAATATCCCGCTGATCGGTGCCCCCCCTGGGTGATTGGTTGGATGATTGTTGTTGTTGATTATGGTCTTGGGAATTTACTTTCGGTGACCAAGGCGCTTGAATATGTTGCTTCCGGAAAGGAAGTGAGGCTCACCAGTCTGGAACGCGACATTCGAAAAGCGGAAAGAATCGTTTTGCCGGGCGTCGGAAACTTTGGTGCCGGTATGGAGAATCTGCGAATCCGTAACTTGGTAGAAACATTACGTGAGCAAGTCCTGATAAGGGGGGTCCCACTGCTTGGCATATGTTTGGGTATGCAAATTTTAGGCGACATCGGCGAAGAATCCGGTGAATGCAAGGGACTGTGATGGATTCCCGGACGCGTTCGAAAGCTGAAGGCCGGTCATCTTAAATTACCGCATATCGGTTGGAATCAAATCGAACGGCTTGGCCAGTCTCCTCTCCTGCCTGCTGACGCCGAGAATAGGGACTACTTTTTTGTGCATAGCTATATCTTAGAGTGCCCGGAGCAGTACATAGTCGCTAAATGCGAATATGGTGAACCGTTTGCGGCTGTTGTTCAACGGGAAAATGTCTTCGGAATACAGTTTCATCCTGAAAAAAGCCGCGATGCAGGATTGAATATCCTGCGCAATTTTCTCAGTGGAGGCTCATGCTCAAAATCCGCTTGGTTCCTGTCCTCCTTTTGAAGGAGGGCCGAATGATTAAGACGAAAAAATTCCGGTACTATCGTGACACGGGAGACCCTCTCATGACCGTTCGGGTATACGACTCCCAGGGGGCTGATGAGCTCGCAATTTTGGACATTTCGGCTACCGTAGAGGGACGGTCCCAGTGGCTCGATCTAATTTCAACAAGCGCCAGGGAATGTTTCATTCCGATAACCGTTGGGGGGGGAATCCATAGCATCGAGGATGCCAGAAAAGCCTTCACAGCTGGGGCTGATCGTGTATGCGTGTCAACAGCTGCGGTGATGAGACCTGAATTTATCGATGAGCTTGCGGGAACGTTCGGTAGTGCCAATATCGTCGTATGTGTAGACGCCAAATTGGACAAGCATGGAGAATACCGCGTTTCCACACATGGTGGACGGCAAATGACGTTAAGACGCGTTTTGCCGTGGGTACAGGAGGTTGCCGAGCGGGGCGCAGGTGAAATCATGATCCATTTCGTGGATCGCGACGGTATGATGGCAGGGTATGATCTTGATTTACTTTCAAATGTCACTGCCGTTGTCTCGGTGCCTGTAATCGCCTTGGGTGGCGTAGGTACATTACAGGACCTGGTCGATGGGGTACGGGTGGGAGGAGCATCGGCCGTAGCCGCAGCCAGTATTTTTCATTTTACGGATCAGAGTCCGATCAAAGCCCACAGCTATATGCATGATCATGGGATTCCGGTTTGCCTGGCATGATTTTGTTCTGGAATGGTTTCCGTTCGAGTCGTTCTTTACCCCGTTAGAAAAAGCCACCGAATGCTGTCGGTTGTATAGATAATTCCTTATAGATGGTGGTTTATTGCCACCATCTATAGTCGTTAGAGAACATCGTTTTTTAACGGGGTTTACTTCAACCTTCCGAAACTCATGATAGGATTCGGTTTTAAAAAGAAAATTTCTGGATTATATTCTGATTCTAACCTAAACTCCTTGGAATGAATACAAACTGCAGCGTAGCCGTAATTCCCGCACGGGGTGGATCAAAACGGCTTCCCCGTAAAAATATTATTGACTTCCTGGGTAAGCCCATCATTGCCTATACCATCGAGGCGGCGCTGGAGAGCGAGCTTTTTGATGCCGTAATCGTATCCACCGAAGATACCGAGATTGCCGAGATTAGCATGCGGTACGGGGCAAGGGTGCATCTGCGACCGGCGTACCTGGCTGCTGATGATGTCGGGGTTGTCGATGTTTGCCTGGATCTTTTGAACCATGAAGGGCAAAAGGGGAGAGCGTTCTGTCGCATGGCCTGCCTGTATCCTACGGCTCCCCTCAGAAATGCGGAAGACATCCGCCGGGTCATGGCTCTGTTGAAACCCGGTTTCTGTGATTTTTCAATGGCAGTATGTGCTTATAGCCATCCCCCGCACCAGGCGCTCATGCAAAAGGATGATGGCAGTCTGGTTCCGTTTTTGCCGTATTGGGTAAACAAGCGTTCTCAGGAAGTGCCGAAGCTGGTTGTCGACAACGGAAGCACTTATGCCGTTTCCGTACCCGCCTTCAGGAAAATCCGCAGTTTCTATGGTCCGGGGTTGCGCAGCCATTTTATGCCAAGGGAACGTTCCGTGGATATCGACGAAGCCTCGGACCTGGCCCTGGCCCGATACTTCGCCGGACAAAGCCTTAACAAGAGTAGGGGATTGTGAAGATACTGGTTGTTGGTTGTGGATCCATCGGCCGTTGCCATGCGATCAATGCGAGCAGATTAGCGCAAGTGGCGCTGGTGGATAGTGATCGCAAGCGGGTCAGGGATCTGGCAGCGCGCCTTGACGTGCCATGGTTTGATTCTTTACCACAAAGCCTGGATAGCTGGAAACCAAACGGTGCGGTTCTGGCGACTCCGACCGATACCCATCTTGATCTGGCTTGTCGCATCGTTGATCATGGCGTACATCTGCTTATCGAAAAACCCATAGCACATCGAATCGAGGGGGTAGCCCGTCTTCTCGATATTGCCGAAACTAAAGGGTGCAGGATATTTGTTGTTTGCAACATACGTTATCACCCGGGATTAGTAGTGCTTCGAAAACACCTGCCCGAGATTGGCAAACCGCTGTTTGCTCGCGCCCACTATGGTAATTACTTGCCGAACATGCGTCCCGGGGTTGACTACCGGCGCCTTTACTGTGCGCATGCCGCCCAGGGTGGCGGGGTCATCCTGGATGCCATTCATGAAGTGGATTATCTCATGTGGTTTTTCGGAGCCGTTGATGGAATTGCCTGTGAAGCAGCGCGTCTTTCGGATCTGGATATCGATGTGGAAGATTATGCAAGCCTCACTTTGAGATTTGTATCGGGGGTGCGGGCTGAAGTTCATCTGGACTATTTGCAGCAAGTCAAACGACGAGGCCTTGAGGTTATCGGAACGCATGGCACGCTGATATGGTTAAGCGAAGGCAAAGCCCCGGAGTTATGTATGGTACGACTCCTTGCTCAGGGAGCACGAGAAGAACGGATTCTTTACCGTAACGATGCTGTTGACGCCAATGTAATGTACACCACACTCATCTCTCATTTTATAGCGGAATTGGAGGGCCGATCTACACCGCTGCTTGATGGGTACCAGGCCCTGGAAGAGTTGGCGGTAGTGCTTGGAGCCAAGGCAGCCCTTAAATACGGTAAGCTGATGAGACCCGAGGATGTACGAAGATGACGATCACGAATAAGCGGTATCAGCAAGGTACCCGAATGCTCGAAAGGGCCGAACGGATTATTCCGCTGGGAGCCCAGACCTTCAGCAGGAGTCGAGTTCAATTTCCTGTCGGTCATGCACCCATGTTTCTGGAATCGGGTGCCGGAGGCCGGGTTTGGGACCTTGACGGCAACGAATACATCGATCTGATATGCGGTCTTTTATCGGTGATCTTGGGTTATCGGGATCCAGACGTAGATCGGGCCATCTGCCAGCAGTTGGAAAAAGGGATCTCCTTCAGCATGGCCACGGCGCTAGAGGTCGAATTGGCAGAACGGCTGACGCGAATCATCCCCTGTGCGGAGATGGTGCGCTTCGGCAAGAACGGCTCCGATGTGACGACTGCTGCAGTGCGCCTGGCCCGCGCAGTGACAGGTCGCAAGCGTATTGCCGCAAGCGGATACCATGGATGGCATGACTGGTACATCGGTGCCACCAACCGCAATCTGGGGGTGCCACCTGAAGTTGCGACGCTTACCCACAAGTTCCCATACAACGATATCGAAGCCCTGGATCAACTTTTCCGCAGTCACCCCGAAGAATTTGCAGCCGTCATCATGGAGCCTATGAATACTGTCGAACCTTACGACGGATACATGGAGGAAGTTCAGGCTCTTGCCAAGGAGAACGGCGCCCTGTTCATTCTGGACGAAATCATCACCGGCTTCCGTTTTGCAATGGGGGGGGCGCAGCAATTGTTCGGTGTGACGCCCGATCTGGCCACATTCGGAAAATCAATGGGCAATGGTATGCCCATCGCAGCCCTGGTGGGCAAGGTTGAGTATATGCGTTCTTTCGAGGATATTTTTTTTTCAACCACATTTGGAGGAGAGACCCTTTCCCTGGCCGCCGCCATAGCGGTCATTGATAAGATAGAGCGAGAACCGGTCATTGACAACATCTGGCATAAGGGCGCACGGCTAGCCGATACCGTGCAGGCACAGATCAATGGGTGCGGCCTTTCCGATGTGATCACCATTGCAGGACGGCCATGCTGGAAGATACTTCAATTTCATGATCATCCTGCCGCCGACCGGAATGTGATCAAAACCTTCTTCTTAACATCCATGATCGCAGAAGGAGTATTGATAAACGCCAGTCACAATCTTTGTTATGCACATTCAAAGGCGGATCTGCTTCGAGTGGAAAAAGCATACTCAGTGACACTGGAACGGCTATCTGAATGCTTGAAAAAGGGAAATCTGGTCGAGGTTCTGGATGCTCCTGTCGTAAGGCCTGTGTTCGCGGTTAGATGAAAGGCGCTGGAAGGGACAACTTGTGGGAACAGTCATTGCTATTTTAGAGGAGCTTTAACTTGATAATTCCCCGCAGCTTGCTGCGGGGTCAATCCCTATGATAACCAGGGGATATGACCAATGAAACATTAAGAAGCGGATACCATTGTGTATGGCAAATTCACTATCACGTAGTGTTTCCAGTAAAATACCGAAAAGCGCTAATGGATTCAGCGGCCAACGCCATCATCACAGAGACAGCTGAAGGTATTTTCCAGCGCTGTGCCATAGAAATGGAAGCCGTTGGTTGTGACAAAGATCATATTGACTTGTTATGTGGAGCACATCCGAAAGTATCTCCAGGTCGAATCGTGCAAATATTCAAGAACATTACAGCAAGAGAAATATTTCGTCAGAAACCATCAATAAGAAAGGAGCTTTGGGGTGGTGAGTTTTGGACAGATGGATACTATGTTGCGACAGTCGGAGAAAGATGCGACTGGAACACGGTTGAAAAGTATGTCCAAAAACAAGGAAAACCCAAGACTGACCTTTCACAGCTCAAATTGTTCGATTAGACTCTAATACCTTGCAGCTTGCTGCAGGGTTCATTATTCCTTTATCGGCAATGCCGTTGCCGCAAAAGCGCTTGAGGCTGCGCGAGTCGTTGATATGAAAGACCAGCTCCTCATAGCTGAAGTCGAACAGAAACATAACGATGGCAGCTCTGAGTACCTGCTCGGCGCTCATGCCGTTTGCCCCTCTGCGATACAGAATGATTTTACCTCGATTGAGGTCTTGCAGAACCCTTTCGACAATGATAGGAGTAGTGATAATGATGCGGCTGATGGCTTCAAGCTCCTTTTCCTGGGGATGGCTTCCGGCCGGGTCAACAACCAGCATTTGTTTTTGCCATTTTTCGCGCATTTTGTAGTCGGCTTCTTTCTGGTTTTTGTAGTGATTATGGCATGTTGGCCAACTGTCATATACTACAAACCGGAAATAAAAGCCACCACAAAATGCGCTTTTTTTGTTCATATCAACTAGTTATTACTGTGGATGGACACTATCTAATCATTCGCGCTGACGCAAGCACAAGGATCGGTACAGGTCACCTGATGCGTTGTTTAGCTTTAGGACAAGCATGGAAAGATGCCGGTGCAGAGGTGATTTTCATCACATCCTGCGATAACGAATCTTTGCTCCAGCGTTTGAGGAACGAGCAATTTCAAATTGTTATGGTGAAGTATCCATATCCGGATCCTGCAGATTGGGAGATAACATTAAGAATATTATCTAAGCATCCAGATGCGTGGGTGGTACTGGACGGATATCATTTCAATTCAGAGTATCAGCGAAAGGTTAAAGAAATTGGCCATAATAAACTCTTGGTCATTGATGACATGGCGCATCTTGACCATTACTACGCCGATATAGTCTTGAACCTAAATCTGCACGGGGAAGAGTTGAGCTATTCCCGAGAGGCATATACCCGTTTATTGCTCGGCACGCGCTATGTACTCATCAGGAGAGAGTTCTTGAAATGGCGGGAATGGAAGCGGGAGATACCGGAGGTAGCCCGCAAGGTACTGGTCACAATGGGCGGCGGCGATCCCGATAACGTTACCCTTAAGGTGATCAGAGCCATGAATAGGCTAAAGTTAAGAGACCTTGAAGTAAAAGTTGCCATTGGGCCATCTAATCCACATATGGCCTCGTTTAAGGAAGCTGTTAACCATTCACCATTCACCATTCACCTCTTACCTGATGTGAAAAACATGCCAAAACTCATGGCCTGGGCCGATTTGGCTGTATCAGCGGCAGGCAGCACTTGCTGGGAGTTGACGTTTATGGGGCTACCTGCCGTGGTATTAGAGCTTGCTGAAAATCAGCAAGGTATTGCCGTTGGCTTGGATAAAGCGGGTGTGGCACTATGCTTGGGCTGGCACACTGAGGTCTCAATCGCTCAGATAGAAAACAGGCTCTCAAGATTGCTTGAAGACCGTATCTTGCGTCTGCAGATGAGTCAACAAGGCCAAATATTGGTGGACGGCATGGGAACCGATAGAGTGGTCGAGTCTTTGCTCTGGTCACATTCTACTCTGCCGGTTAGGTGATATGCGCATCCTCTTCTTAGGCAACAACTGGGTGGGTTGGCAGGTCATGCGCTGGCTGAGAGAGCAAAATGAGCAAATTATAGGGATTGTACTTCACCCACTGCACAAACGTAGGTATGGGGATGAGATCATTCGCAGTGCTCAAATCAAACCGGTGCATATATTTAACGGCGCACAGCTCCGTCAGCCTGAGGTGTTGCAGGCAATTAAAGCATTGAATCCAGATATTGGATTGTCCGTTTTGTTCGACTATTTACTGCCTCCAGAGTTCATTGAGATTTTCCCCTCTGGCATTATCAATCTGCATCCATCATACTTACCATACAATCGAGGTAATTACCCTAATGTCTGGAGCATTGTCGAAGGAACACCATCCGGTGTTACGTTGCACTACATTGATGAGGGGGTAGATACCGGCGACATCATTGCCCAAAAGGAAGTGCTTGTAGAGCCGATAGATACTGGAGAGACGCTTTACCGAAAGCTAGAGCGCGAATCGGTCAGGTTGTTTCAAGAGATATGGCCGTTGATCAAAGCGAGACGAGCGCCGCGTATTCCGCAAAGCAATGAGGCAGGGACGTACCATCGTACACGAGATGTGGAAAGCATTGACAAGATAGAGCTAGATCATACTTACACGGCCCGTGACCTAATCAATATCCTGCGAGCCCGCACCTTCCCACCTTACTCAGGTGCTTACTTCATAGACCACGGGCGCAAGGTATATTTGCGCTTGCAACTCTTGTACGAAGAAGACGTTCGGGGAGCAGAAAAATGAAGCGACAAATCAATCCACGGAGAAAGAGGCCAACCAATGAGCAATGAAAGTATAAGTCACACCTACATTGTTATTGGCAGTAAACCTTGGAACCGTCGTGTTTTTAATGAATTGATCGTCAATTATCCTGGTGAATGGTATTTTATCGGTAAGCCTGAAGGTTTCACCTTCGAAAAAATCTCGAGCATATCCCCCCGCTACATATTTTTTCTCCACTGGTCATGGAAAGTACCTGATGAGATCATTGATAGTTACGAATGCGTATGTTTCCACATGACCGACGTTCCCTACGGGCGTGGTGGGAGTCCTCTTCAAAATCTGATAATCAGAGGGCACCGTCAGACCAAACTCACCGCTTTGCGCATGACGTCCGACTTCGACGCCGGCCCCGTTTATCTGAAGAAAGATCTTTGCCTGGAAGGGAATGCAGAGGAAATCTATATCCGTGCCACCTATCTATCAGCGCAGATGATTGAGCATATCATCCGCGAACAGCCAGAACAGGTGCCTCAAACTGGCGGAGTGACGGTGTTTAAACGTCGCAAGCCCGCAGAGAGTGAAATCCCTGAACTCGGCTCGTTGCAGGCGTTGTACGATTTTATCCGTATGATGGATGCCGAAGGATACCCTCGCGCCTTTATAGAACATCAAGGCTTTCGGTACGAATACAGCAGGGCAGTGCTGTACGAGGGACGCATTGTTGCTGATGTAACCATTACCCCCTCTGAAGGCTGACGTTTCATGAAGGTACTCGTTGTTGCCGCCCACCCTGATGATGAGGTATTAGGCTGTGGTGGTACCATCTCGCGGCTGGCTCACGACGGACACGACGTTTACATTACCATCTTGGGTGAGGGGATCACTTCTCGGTATAAGCAACGTGAGGATGCAGACGCCGATCTCATTGAGGCACTTCATAACCGCAGTTGTCAGGTGGCGGAGGTGCTAGGAGCCCAAGACCTATTTCTCTACAATCTACCTGATAACCGCTTCGACACTGTGCCGATTCTGGATGTGGTGAAAATCATCGAAGAGCTGGTTGAACGTATCCAGCCGCAGGTCATTTACACCCATCATGGCGGTGACCTAAACATTGACCACGTGGTGGTGCATAGGGCAATGTTGACGGCGGCACGTCCAATGCAAGGCCAGCCAGTGCGAGAAATCTTTGCTTTTGAGGTTCCATCATCTACGGAATGGAGTTTCCAGCGATTCGAACCTAGTTTTAGACCGAACGTCTTTATAGATATTAGTGATACTCTTAACATCAAAGTGCAAGCCTTGTCTCTTTATGAGACAGAAGCGCGCCCGTTTCCCCATCCGCGTTCTCCTGAGGCCATCCATGCCATTGCTCATCGATGGGGAACTATAGTGGGATGCGAGGCTGCGGAAGCATTTGAGCTGATACGTTCTATCCAGTAGGAGGAGGTAGTCAATGAGGCCATGCATAGAAATTGGGAATCGGCGCATCGGGCCGGGGGAGCCAATCTATATTATCGCCGAGATGTCCGCAAACCACGGTCAGGATTTTGATCAGGCGGTGCGTATCCTGCACGCTGCCAAGGAAGCAGGGGCCGATGCGGTCAAACTCCAGACTTACACCCCCGATACGCTTACGATACCATCGGACAGAGAGTACTTCCGCATCGGTGGCGGCACGCTCTGGGACGGTCGCACGCTATATGACCTTTACAGCGAAGCCTATATGCCCTGGGAGTGGCAGCCCAAACTCAAGCCCATTGCTGAAGAGATCGGTATCGGCCTGTTCTCGACAGCCTATGATTCTTCAGCAGTGGACTTCCTAGAAGAGATAGATGTGCCGGTTCATAAAGTAGCATCGTTTGAAAACGTGGACGTCCCTTTGATTGAGAAAATGGCCCGCTCAGGAAAACCGCTCATAATTTCGACTGGGATGGCAAGCCTTGGCGAGATTGAAAAGGCAGTGCAGGCTGCCCGCAATGCCGGGGCTACCCAGATTGCTCTGCTCAAATGCACCAGCGCCTATCCCGCTCCACCTGATGAGATGAATCTGCGGACCATACCGCATATGGCTGAGGCATTTGGCGTTCCCGTCGGCCTTTCCGATCATACCCTGGCCAATGAGATCCCCGTGGCCGCTGTGGTGCTTGGTGCATGCATTATTGAAAAACATTTTACACTCTCTCGCAGCGATGGAGGACCGGACAGTGCTTTTTCAATGGAACCTGAGGAATTCCGAACCATGGTTCGCGCTATACGAAACGTTGAGACTGCCCTTGGGCGCGTGCAGTACCGACCCACTACTAAGGAACGTGAAAGTCAAGTGTTCCGACGCTCTTTATTTGTTGTCCGCAACGTGGCAGCCGGTGAAGTTTTTTCTTCTGAGAATGTGCGCAGCATTCGTCCTGGATATGGTCTTCCTCCTAAATTCCTGGAAATGATACTTGGCAGACGCGCCAGTAGAGATATCCGTTCCGGAACACCGTTGACCTGGGATCTGGTAGGGTCTCCGGGATGAACTTCATAAGGCTGATAATGGAATGACAAAAATGGATAATCAGGTCTTAAATGAATACTTCAGCAGAAAACGAGTGCTGGTGACCGGTGCCTGTGGAACCATCGGACGAGAGGTGGTACGCCAATTGATCGAGGATTATCATGTTGGTGAACTTGTCGGTATTGACAACAACGAAAGCGATTTGTTTTTTCTCACTCAGAAATATTCTCAATATGTAAATGTATCGTTTTTTTTAGCTGACGTTCGCGATAGAGATAAGATGATCAGTTGCAGCCGGGGCATCCATGTCGTAATTCACACAGCGGCATTCAAGCACGTGGACCTTTGTGAGCGTTCGCCATTCGAAGCGGTTCAGACGAATATCATGGGTGTGCAGAATGTCATTGCGGCAGCTTACGAAAACGGGATCGAGCGATTAATCTTCACCAGCTCGGATAAGGCCGTCAATCCGACCAACGTCATGGGGACGTCAAAATTGATGGGAGAGCGGCTGATAACCGCTGCCAACGGGAATTTGCGTGGCAATGGTCCGATCTATGCCTCCACCCGATTCGGTAACGTACTCGGCTCCCGGGGATCGGTAATTCCTCTTTTTCGGCAACAAATCCGCCAGGGCGGCCCGTTGACTTTAACCGATCCGAACATGACCCGATTCATCATGAGTATCCGAGAAGCCGCGCAACTGGTTATTAACACCGTGATTTTGGCCTGTGGCGGTGAGGTCTTCATTACCAAGATGCCTGTGGTCCGTATTCAAGACCTGGCCGATGTCATGATCGGTGAACTGGCACCCCATTATGGTTTTGATGCAGAACAGATCCAGGTCCAAGTGATCGGTTCCAAACCTGGAGAGAAAATGTACGAAGAGTTAATGAATCACGAAGAGATCCGACGTGTCTGGGAGCTAAGCCGGTATTTCGTTGTTTTACCGGCTTTCACTTCCCTCTACCGACAGATTTCTTACGATTATCCCGATGTGCTCTTGCGATCAGTGAGCAATCCTTACAATTCAGCAAACGAAGATCCCATGGACAAGAAGACCCTCAAGACGTTTCTGCGGGACAACCATCTTTTGTTCGAACCGCGGACCGACGGTGAGATTCTAACTCATGAACGCTGGGATTAACAATCTTCGCTTAATCTGACAGAGGAAACAAGAAAGGCTATATGTGATGAATATCCTCATCTTAGGCGGAGACGGGTATCTCGGTTGGCCGACGGCCATGCATTTTTCGAAAAAAGGGCACGTAGTCACCGTAGTGGATAACTATTTCCGACGCAAGGCCTGCATAGAGCTTGACGTAGAAATGCTCTGCCCTGTGCCTTCCTTGATTCAACGAGCCCGGCTATGGCATGAATTAACAGGTCAGGAGATCAAGGTTGTGATCGGAGACCTTACCCAGCCCGAGATCATGCGCGGTCTTTTCAATGGAACCACCACCTATACCTGGTGTGTTGATTCTCAATATCCAGGGCCGCCGGACACCGTGATCCATTATGCCGAACAGCCGTCTGCCCCATTCTCTATGATCAATTACCGCTACGCCAACATTACCCTGAGCAACAACCTGCTGGTCACCAACAACCTGATGTATGCCGTTCGGGATTTCTGCTGCGACACCCACATTATCAAACTCGGTACCATGGGCGAGTATGGTACGCCTAACATCGACATCGAAGAAGGGTGGATCGACATCGAACACAAGGGACGTCGAGACCGATTTCTCTTTCCGCGTCAGGCAAGCTCTCTGTACCACACGACCAAGATCATGGACACGGATTTGCTCTGGTTCGGTGTGCGGATGTGGGGTCTGCGCGTCACAGATCTGATGCAGGGGCCGGTATACGGGTTGGCTACACCAGAGACCCGAATCGATGACAGCCTACAAACCATTTTCAACTACGACGAGATTTTCGGTACGGTGTTAAACCGCTTTGTCGTCCAGTCTGTCGTAGGCTATCCACTGACCATTTACGGCCAGGGCGGGCAAACACGCGGCTACCTGAATATCAATGATACGCTGCAGTGTGTTTCCATTTCGGCAGAAAAACCGGCAGACCGTGGTCAAATGCGAATTTTCAACCAGATCATGGAAACCTTCAGCGTACTCGAACTGGCCGAAAGGGTAAAAGCAGTGGGCCATCAAATGGGCTATAATGTTCAGGTGAAACATCTTGAGAACCCCCGCAAGGAAGCGGAAAGTCACTACTACAACCCGACCTATCAAGGACTGATCGATATCGGGGTTGTGCCCCATTATCTTACCGATGAGACAATCGCTGAGATGTTTCGGCTGGTTTCAAAGCACAGTAAAAACATCCGTCTCGATTCGATATTTAAGGGTATCAAGTGGGGATAAACAGTTGCAGATCAGGCTTCGTGACCCCCGGCTACCTGTAATCCGTACAAAGCGTTTGGTGCTGCGTGACATTACTGTTGCGGACATTTCACCGGCCTACATCGCATGGTTGAACGATCCCGAGACAGTCAAATACCTGGAAATTCGTTTTCGTCGACAACCCCCCGACATTGTTCGAAAATACATCGAAGATCGACTTAAAGATACGATCAACAGTCATCATTTTGGAATTTATGATCAGAACGGTCAGAGGCTGGTCGGCACGGTAACCCTTCCAAGAATCAACCGAAGGCATGGATACGCCGATATTTCCTTTGTGATAGGACATCCTGAAGCCTCTGGGAAGGGCTATGCATCGGAGGCTGTACATGGCATTTGCTACTATGCATTTTTCCACATGGGTCTGACCAAACTCTGGGGTGGTTATTATGAAGGTCACGAGGCATCGGCCCGGGTATTCGCCAAGAACGGTTTTTCGGTAGAAGGCTGCCTTCGCAAGAAACTTTTGTCATATGACGGACGTCGCGTAGACCATATACTGGTCGGTTTGCTGGCTGAAGAGTTTAAGCCTGCTGAAAAATATCTTGGTCCTATACCCCCGTTGGTGTCCATAGATGAGGATGTACCCTGAACTGATTTCTTGTTTATGATAGAATACGATAGAGTGATCCGATTCAATTGAGTAATCGTATTTTAATCGGAAGAAACAAGGCAAGAATGGAATAATGTTAACACTTTCAGATTATTATGATATTGCAATCACATCATTTTTCGATATTCGACATGTTGAAAGAGATTATTATGTGTGGGCCAAGTTGCATAGTCGTGGTTATAAGGTGCTGATAATTACCAACATCCAAGAATCTTGTGAATATTTTAGACAAAAAGGGGTAGATGCCGTCAACATAGCTCAGTTCAGTGTTCCAAAAATGAATAGAAACTGTATTCTTGAAGAATGTCGAAGGATACAAAATACATATTTACTTGAGCAGTCATTTTATAAATTTGTGGAAACTAACTATTTACAGGCACCGGCTCTTTTCCCTTGCAGGAACACAGCAGTAAGACATGCCATCATTCGATTTCGACAATTCGAGGCATTATTTGAAAAAACTCATATAGATTGCCTGTTCCAGATTTATACGGCCGATATCGACAGAATGGCTCTGTGGCTGGTGGCGAAAAAGAAATGCCGTTGCGTTTGGTCTTACACGGCGTCCGGTTTGCCCGATAAAGAAGTTGTGTTGGTCGCTAATTCTACATTTGAGGTTGTTGGCCTGAAAAAAAGATTCGAGGAGATTAAATCATACGATAAGAAATTTATGTCGAATTTGAGGAAAAAAATACTAGAATTAAAGAAAACAAATCAATATTTACCACCTCCTCAATTTGGGCTTATAACAAAACTTCGCAAGTTGAAATATGTAAAAGGGAGGATAAGAAAGAGCCGGAAAACTATTATCTTAAAAAAATTATTGAACCATTTATTCGTTTTCCCCTGTAGACGTCTAATGATAAGACACATTACTCATATGCCGGTAGCTGGTGAGAAGTATGTTTTCTATCCAATGCATGCACCACTCGAAAGCCAGGTCATTGTTCGGGGTTTTCCATATCGAAACGAATTTGAACTTATTAAGAGCATCGCCCTTTCTTTACCTTTTGGTTTTAAGCTTTATGTCAAAGAGCACCCTGGTTATGAAGGTTGGTATTCGCTTAGAGAATTTAAATCCCTTTCTTCCTACCCGCAAATATGCATCGTGCCGGCGTCATTGAATTCACACGATCTTATTCGCAATGCCAAACTCAGTATTGTTATTAACTCGACTGTTTGGATAGAAGCATTGTTGTTCAACACTCCGGTTCTCACACTCGGCTCAGGTTTTTTCAGTGGGTTTGGCGTCTGTCATGAAGTCTTGGATTTAAATTTCTTAGATCGTGCGATTGAAAAGGCGTTAAGATCCCCTCCTGACAAAGAACGGGCAGGGCGGTTCATGCAGGCTCTTTACGATGTGAGCTATCCATTGGCTTTTCGTTACTACCTGACACAAAGTCCCGCTGCCGCAGGCCAGAAAATGGGTGATTTCATTGCCGATCTTCTTAAGACCCCTACTGTTGCTTACAATTGAATAAAAAATAGTTTTCATCAATTCCATGTCAGATCGCATCGATCGAATCAGAAAAGCTTGGGGGCAGAGAAATTTTTCCGAAGAACTGGCATTTCAAGAAGAGGTGATCATCGATCGTCTTGTCCAGGAAGCCAAACGTTCTCGGCGTATTTTGGAAATTGGTGTTGGTAATGGCAGGATGATTTCCATATTGAGAAGCAGAGGGGTGAAAACAGACTTTATTGGGATCGACATCAATAACTATATCCGGAATGCCGGAGTTCAAGGCGTGATTGCTGACTGTATTTATCTTCCGTTTCAATCGGAAAGTTTCGACCTCGTATATTCCCTGGGGGTTGTTGAGCATTTTCCTGAAACCGCAGCAGCGATCCGGGAACATGCACGCGTGCTCAAGTCGGGTGGCACGGTGCTGGTAATGACGCCACACCTCGGTTTGGCGACGGTTATTAAATGGTTCCAGTATTTGTATCATAGTCAATACCGTTTGGGTAGCTTCCAGGCGGTGCGTGGTCGTAACCTTACAATCGGTTTTATGCGTCGTTGTTTTGAGGCTGCAGGAATCGAAATTATCGCTTGCCGAGGAGCGGGTGTTCGTCAAAACACTTCACGTGTCAAACGTTTGGTTAAGGCTGTTCTGCCAAACCGCTGGTTGCATCCTCACCTCTATTGCTTGGGGTACAAGTGTGGGTTGGTTGGTGAATCAGCAATATCCACTGAAAACTCAAGTCCCTATGATAACCCAAACGATGTATAAAATCGGTTACTCTGCTGCTGTGGATATGCTTTTGGCAGTTGCCTTTACAGGGCCAATGCTGGATGCCGGTTAATCGATGCTTGATAACCTGCATGCCATCGACAGTGGGTTCCATAAACATCCAGTATCCAGAAACCAGCATTCGGGATCAGTCAATGACGAGAAAGCTTTTCATCAAGACAGCATCGGCTCGCCTATTGCAACTATCGGGTAAAGTATATGGATAATAAAAGGCAGATAATTTCGTTTGTCTTAAATACCGGAGGAAGTGGAAGCCATTTTATTCACAAATTAATATCTTCTCATAGATCTGTCGAAACAAATATTGACCCCCAAAATAGAGATGTTTTAACCAAATTCTGTAAAAATATTAATGATGGCAATGAGCTTACAAAAAAAGATATTCAAACAATTGATTTAAAACTTAGACCGAATAAGAAAAAGGTTATGTGGTTTGTTGCCCCTCATAGTTATAGTTCGGTATTACCTGCAAGAGACTGGAATGAGAATAACCTAGCATGCATGCTGGAAGTGTTCAAACAGTATAAACAAAAGTCGGATTACAATATAAAAGTCGCTTTTTTAATAAGGAATCCGTTCGACCAGGCTGCGTCTATTATAAGAAGATTCGGGTATAAAGTAAATATTAAAGAAGTCTCATACAGGATAATAAGTTACTATGATTTTATTAACAAGATGATGGAAAACTTTAACAATGAAGATATATTATTAATAAAATATGAAGAGTTATGCAATAATACAGATCGTGTTCTTGACCTTATTTGGAAATGGCTTGAAATTGATGGTGCAAGTATTTCATTGAAACCGTATTGCGCGATTGAAAGAAAAACTGCATACAAATACCCAGCCTGTTTTTTTATTTATCCTGACCATTTTTTAAAATACATTTCAGTTAAATACGGATATTCGATGAAATTGCCCGAACATATTTCCATGATAAACAGGCTCGATGAAATAAAAATTAGATCAATAAACGTCGCAAGAAAAATAAAATATTTTATTAAAAAACCGGATGACAGTTATATATTTACCTGACGTTTCATGTCATCGTTCTCCTGAACATTTTCCCCCTAGGCTTTAGTTATCGATGGATTGATATTGGACAATTAAATTTATTATTTTTTCAAAAAATATTTTTTATAAAAGTGATAAGGTGTCAACAGTAGCCAAGGATACAATAAGACAAAGTAAAGTATTGCTTTTTGGGTCTTCGGCAAAACAGGCAGGACGATTTCTCCATGGATATTTCGGTGCTTTTCTCCTCGGGCCCGCATTATATGGTCTATGGCAGGGGGTTCGACTGATATTGAATTATGGAGTCTACATTAATCTGGGTACAATATATGGAATGGAGCGTCAAATTCCATTTTATAAAGGAAAAAGAGATTATCATCGATTAAAATTGACGGAGTCTGTTATATTCGTTTTTAATATTTTGGTCACTTCCGTTTTAGCGATAGCAGTTATTTCAGCAGGAATATCATGGAGAAGTGACCAAAACTTACGTATAGCCTTGATTTTTGTTGGTTTAATTTTATGGGCAAAATTAATTCAAGCATATTACACTTATTATATGAGGGCTAACCAGAAGTTTGAGTTACTTTCAATAATTGGAGGGGTTGATTTTTTTTGTAGCATAATCTCAATCTATTTAATATACCAAGGCGGATTTGTAGGATTTTTATCCGGTTTTCTTTTAAGAGGAGTTGTAACGCTTTTTGTAGCTATAAGATTGTCAAATAGTAAGCTTGAACTAAAATGGGACAGTGAAACATTTAAGGAGAATATCTATTTTGGATTTCCTTTAATGCTGGGTGGAATTGTCTCCGTACTATTTCAAAGCATTGACCGGGTAATAATTTTGAGCTTTCTTGATATCGAGCAGCTCGGATTTTACAGTTTGGGAATATTGGTTATCCGGCCGTTGAGTATGATTATGAATTCTGTGTTAAATGTGGTTTTTCCGAAAATGACCGAAGCATACGGGAGCAATGAACATCCGGAATCTATCAGAAAATATGTACAAAAACCTTTACGTGCAGTCGGCTGTATCGCACCTGTTATCATCGGATTTATTCACTTAAATCTTTTTATGCTTGTAACAATATTTCTGCCAAAATACCAGGCCGGAATAAATGCCGCGATAATACTAATTTATGGATTGTTGTTTCATCATCTGACGTCAGTTCTAGAACGATTCTGGGTTACACTGGGTAGGCAATATATGGTTCTCATAATGGTGTTTACCGGCTGCATTATAAAGTTAGTTTTCAGTTTAATAATGCTGATAAATGGTTATGGCATAAACGGTGTGGCATTATCTTCATCGCTTTCATATCTAATAATTTTTACCAGTATGAGTTTAATCTCTTTTAAAATACTGAAAATTTCAAGAAAAAGAATGCTGAAAGATTTTATTATATTATTTATTTCGGTATGTTATATTTTGTTTGTATGTCATGAAATTTCAACTCATTACAGCGTAATATTGCCAGATGGAGATATTCAAATAACAGCTTTAATTAAGCAGCAAACAGTATTTGCTTTATTGTCTCTACCCCTTATATATTTGATCTACAAAGAACTCGGGCTATATAAAATTAAACTTTTCTTAAAGATAAGATGACTGACTGGATTGAGTGATTCATCGTTCTGGGTTCCGGGTTAAAAACCTATCCCGACAAACCTTCTGGTCTTTTTGATGATTAACCTGGAAAAAACTGATCGAAAGTCCTGCACTGATGCTGAAGAGAAATTGATATGGCCATCAGGGGCAAATCAAGGATGTGGCCTCCATGAAAAAATCCGAATTCTGATTTTGACACCTCGGTTTCCCCCCCATGTCGGTGGAGGCGCTGAAGTATACGGTACCTACGCCAGGATGCTGGATCGTCACCCTCGGGTACGACTTAGGGTTTTGACCGAGGTGTTATCACACTCTGTCCATGATGAATCTTTTTCGCCTGGCGTTCGAATTTATCGGTTTCTTCCCTTGCGAGACAACAAAGGCCCAATTTCCTTGGGTTACAAGGTCGTTAGCTTCATTTTGCAATACCTGATTTTAACGATATTGCTGCCCATATTAATCCTCATTGATCACATAGATGTAGTTCATTACACGCGATACTACTGGTCCCCTTTTTTGATTTATCTCAAACTGATCCGAATCCTGACAGGAATTAAGTTGATAGTGGATCTGCGCAATCCGGATCAGGCCGAAAAATTCAATTTTCGTCTAAAGGCCTATGATCGGATCCTGACCAATTCGGAAGGAACCCACCGGGCTGCTCAAGCAATGAAGGGGAATTCTGACGGGCTTCATTTGATTCCAACACCATTTCTTAAACCGGTTTTATCGTTCGAGACAGGACTGTTAATTAAAGTAAGTAACTCACCTTTTGACCTTGAGAGCGTCAAACCGTATGTGGCATTTTGCGGAATTGTGTCTGAACGAAAAAACCCTCATTTGCTGCTGAATGCTTTTCAACAGACTCGGTGTTATCAGGAGGCTAATTATTCGCTTATTTTTGCCGGAGAAAACCGCGTACCGGACTGGAACAGACGTGTCCAACAAGTAAACCGGGTATATTATCTGGGCCCGTTATCTCATGCCGATAGCATCAAGGTCATTCGAGGCGCTGAACTTTATGTGCTTCCTTCAGGGGCCGAAGGGGTTCCGAGATCTTGTCTAGAGGCTCTTTCACTGGGGGTTTCAGTTCTGGTGCCACCTGGTATTCCAGAATTTGATCGTTATTTACCGCAATGTGTTTTATCGACCCTCAGCATTGATAGCCTTGCTGCAGCGATAGATAGCGCTGTGGATCAGGGTTGTCGTGGGAATTATCCCTTTGAAATCAATGACCCTATTACTGTCACAAATACTTTGGTTAGTATCTATCAGGAGCTGACAGCCATTGCTCGGCCTATTCAAGGGCTGGCTTAATCTACGAGACACCTATGGAGATGATGCCATCGAATCGATGATCCTGATGCGCTTGATCGGTATGCTCGCTGGCGGCATGGGTTTGTTGATACTTTTGCGTCTATTCGGTCAGCGCCGCATCAGCCGTAGCGGGTTTCTGTTTTTTGCAGGTATCAGCGGGGGGCTGTTTTTACTGTCGCTTTTCCCGGGCCTGGTATATTTTGTCAGTGACATAGTGCTGCCCGGCCAGCTGCAGTACCAGCGCATCATAACACTGTTGATCCTGTCTACTTTTCTGCTCTGGTTCCTGGTGGTCTGGGAGCGGGTTAAGGTATTCAAGCGAGGTCAACAACTCAACCGGTTGATCAAACGCCTGGGGCATGAAGATTTCTACCGGCGCTATCCGGGGTTCAAGACGTTTCAGGATATCGTGGTGTTGATTCCGGCCTATAATGAGGAACATTACATCGGCAGCTTACTTCAACGGATTCCAAAGGAGATTGCGGGCCTCGGTGTTGACGTGCCCTCTCTGTCTATAATGAAGTTGATAAAAATTATCTGATGATAATGAAGTAAAACCAGATTGTCCAATTTAAAAATCTTCAGATACGCAACTTCTTGATTTCACAACCTTTTTAGTTTGTATTAGATAAAATAACAGACCATATAAACCAGCATCGCGTAGTTATGAAACGGATCAAGAGTTACCTCATTCTAATAATCCTAGGATCCATAGTTGTGACGATTTGTTGGATCGGGCGTCCCATAATATTTGAGGGATTTGGACGGTTCCTAGTAAAAACCGACGATACGATTCATGCAGATGTGGCAGTGCTTATTCGAGGTGACAGGAAATATCAGCGAGCTTTGGAAGTCGGTCGTTTAATTTTATCTGGTAAAGCCGAATGCGCATATTTGCCTAAAGCGTTATCGGATCAGGATGTCAATAGATTGACAGATTTTGGTGTATACATCCCGACTGAGCAGGAGCGGAACCGGGAGGTACTGCGACAACTACAAGTACCGGATGATCGCATCATTATGGGGACACGACCACCTGGGGGAGGAACCGAAATTGAAGCCCTTCGTGTGTTGGGAATGATGCATGATCAGGGTTTCAAATCAGCTATTATTGTTACTAACTGGTGGCATACCCGGCGTGTTCATTCCATTTACAGCAGAATAGGCAAAGCCTATGTACTTGATTTTAAAGTTGTAGCGGCTAGGGGAGATCCATCAGGTCCTTCAAACTGGTGGAAATATCGTTACGTCTCAATTTCTGTAATAATGGAATATATTAAACTGTTTATCCATTATTTCCATATGCATACGATACTCACTTTTGCTGACGATCCAGTTTTAGGATGACAAAACATTTAACCCAATTTCTTTACATGTCCCATAGCCGGGTAAGCGACTGGTTGAGCCTTTGTCCTATTCGGATCAAAGTCGCATTGCAAAACGCATTAAACAGCGGCCGAAAGCGGTTTCTGTGCAATAATGATCAGATCCGATAGTGTGAAATTTATCTTTGCGGTTCCAAGGAAGGTGATCGACTCTTTCAAACGACACCCGTTTTTGCCGGTTTTGATCCTGAGCCTGTGCTTTATGCCCCTGGCTCATATCATGACAGCCAGTGACGCCGGACACTACCTGCGCGTGGCCAGGGATTTCCTGGATGGCAAGGGCTATCACTCCAGCCGGATCCATTCATTTTTCATCGCCATCGCCTTCTGGTTCGGCGGGATCAGTATTTCCAGTGCCTATTGGGTCAACCGGGTTTTCTGGCTGTTGAACCTGGTGGTGGTCTACCTGCTGGGTCGTGAGCTTTTCAACTCTCGTCGCGTTGGCGCACTGGCCGCCGTGTTGCTCCTGTCTTCATACGTTTTTAATTACTGGGCTTTCCGGATGAGCCTTGGTATTGACATACCTTTTGCCCTTTTCTGTAACCTGTTCCTGTTGGTGGCGATTGCGGCGATCAAGCACAATCGGATGATCCTATTTATTTTTGCCGGAGCCGCCATGAGCCTGGCCTTTATGGTATCGGCCGAATTACCATCTTTCCCGCCAACCAGGAGTTTTATCTGGCAGCCTATCGATCATCTACCGCTGTCGGAATGAACTATGATCAGTTGGTGATCAGCCCTACGCCCGAATTCGAGCCTTTGTTCAAACTCCGTATAGATCACCATCCGGGAAAATCACCACTATTTCGGGCGGTCTCCCCCTCTCAGCAATGGCAGGCCATGAGCGCCACCTGCTTGCCCCTGACTAATTTCGGACGGTCTGAGGTTGAATTCCGCTGGCATCTATCATCCGAGGGAAACCTTTCCGTTACCCTGGGGCAATATGTCCAATTGAGTTTTTGAGAGCATCCTGAGAATGCGTATCATGATCGATGCCACCAGCATTGCCGATATGACATTCGGCACCAGTCAGTATGCGTGGAGATTGTTGCAGGCGCTGGCCGAATTAGATTCGGACAACTACTACCATGTGCTGATACGGCGCAGCCTGTCATTGCAGCACCCTTTGCATCAACTGGCTCAATGGCCGAATTTTATACTCGTACCCACGGTGATCCGCCCGGGCAGCCCGTTGCAGCAGTTCAAGTTGCTGCAGCCCGGGACTCGCCCCGCAGCGGATGTTTTCCACTGTCTGAATTTCAATCTTCCATTGCTGGCGAACCCATACCCGTCAGTATGCACGATCCATGACCTTAAGTTTCTAATATATCCCGATCTATTGAAACGCTGGATCAAATTGAAACGTTTCTACTTTCAAATAGTGGCACGGCTGGCAGTGAGCCGCTGCGTTCATGTGATCGCCGTATCTGAAGCCACCCGTCAGGATGTGATTAGGTACTTTGGCGTATCGCCACACAAGGTTACCACCATTTACGAGGCTTCTGCGTTGAATGTTCACGAGGATTCGCTTCAACCCGACTCAGAGTGGTTAAGGAATCAATTTGGTATAAGAGCTCCCTACTTTTTTATGCTGGGTTATAAAAGACCGCATAAAAATCTGGAACGAGCTATTGCTGCTTTTTTGAAATTTCTCGATTTTACAGGCGATTCCAGGTGGCAGCTTGTAATTACAGGTGGTGCTTACAAAAACTATGATCCCCTGCATGTTCTTTCGCCCCGATATCATGGAAAAATTGTCACGACCGGCTATGTTGATGAGGCGACCCTGGATAAACTTTACCGGGGGGCATACGCGCTGTTTTTCCCGTCTCTTTACGAGGGATTTGGGCTTCCGCTGTTAGAGGCGATGGAAAGAGGAGTTCCTGTTATCACTTCCAACGTTTCTTCTTTGCCGGAAGTTGCTGGAGAAGCTGCGCTGTTTGTCGATCCGCACAGTGTGTCCAGCATGGCCCACGGGTTGATGAAAATGACGAACCCCCATATAAGGCAGGATTGCATCCGAAAAGGGCTTCTTCGATCGGCTAAATTCAACTGGCATACTACGGCATCTAAAACACTGGAAATTTATCGAAAGGCAATTTCGAAAACGCCGGTGTAATCATGTTACAACACCGATCCAGTCATATTAAGGTTTCGACCTTTCTTTTTATTGGGATTTTCATCGCTTTACGAATGAATACAAAGTATACTTTTGGTTCGGTTGCTGTTCGACCGGGAGATATATACCTTCTTTTTTTAATCTTTTGCATGGTGTGGACCACTGCAGCCCGAAGAGGGAACTTTCCATTGCGTGTTTCAACAGTTGGCGTGTTCCTCTATTTTTTAATCCTCGCATACGGCTCTTTTTCTCTGTTGTGGGCTTATGATCCACTCAATACGCTCGTGCAATTGGTAGAGTGGGTTTCAATGGGGGTGGTTTTTTTCTATATCCCGATACTCTTAAAAAATGAAGAAACAACGGACCAAATGCTGCGATTCCTCTTTCTCGCGTTGTTTATTCTGGAGGGAATGCGATTGGCCGGCATGGTTGTCGAATATGTAAAGGCCCAAGACTATGTACGCATTCGCTATTCGGGTTTTTTAAGTTCGATGGGTTTTCTACTGTTTACTGCCGCACTGTTTTCCGGAGTCGAATGGAAACCCAAATGGTTATTGTATGTTTGTGGTTTTTTTTTCGGTACTATGGTGGTCATATCTCTGACGCGCACAATTTGGATAGGAACGGTACTGGCTGTCATGTTACAGTTAGCGGCCTTTGCGTCATTACGCAACATTATGCGTGTGTTGTTAATTACTGCCGCCATTGTTTCTCTTATAACTGTGCTGTGCAGGGTCTCACCGCTTTTTAAAGA
>JAFDFZ010000131.1 GCA_019309565.1 Deltaproteobacteria bacterium | reverse complement strand
GCCATGGTCTCCAGGCTTGTAAACATAGGACCCTATGATACCCAGTGTGGCTTTAAAGGATTTACCGCCCATGCTGCAGAGGAGATTTTTTCCAGGCTTTCGGTATGCGGGTATGCTTTTGATGTGGAAATCTTTGTGCTGGCCCACTCGCTTGATTTAAAGATTTGCCAGATTCCGGTTACCCTGGTCAGCCATGCAGGCTCAAGTGTAAGGCTTACCTCGGCTCCATTCAGGATGCTGGCAGAGCTTGCGAAAATCACCTGGCGGGAAAGAGCAGGGAGCAGGGAGCAGGGAGCATAGAGCAGGGAGCAGGGAGCAGGGAGCAGGGAGCATAGAGCAGGGAGCAGGGAGCAGGGAGCATAGAGCAGGGAGCAGGGAGCAGGGAGCAGGGAGCAGAGAGCAGAGGACCCCGGTGAAATATACGCTTCGACAGGCAGTGGCGCGGAGAGCCGCAGTAATTCTCGGTGAGGATATTGCGGTAACAGGTTAGGGTATGGTGCGACAAAGAAACAAAGAGAAGCTGAGTGCCCGGGTATGGGGTATAGAGAATGTTGTGGATGCGGTGCTGCTTGCCGGGTGGATTACCTTTCTTATGGTCTATTTCGATATCCGGTACCTGTTTTATGACACCGTTGTTACCGGCGGGGATACGGCCAGCTGGCATGCGGTGGCAGATCACCTTCTGCGGGTGCTGCTACCTTCAGGTCGGCTTATGGGCTGGGATATGGGCAACTTTTGCGGATACCCCAATTTTAATTTCTACTTCCTTCCGCCGTTTTTGCTGGCCGTGCTTCCAGCCAAAATTTTCAGTATTCCTTTAACCATTGCTCTTAAGTTCTCGATAATGAGCGGAATTTTTCTATTTCCTGTTTTCATGTATACAGGATTAAGGGTGATGGGATACCGGTTTCCAGTGCCAGTAATAGGGTCTGCTGGTGCGGTGCTGTTCATGTTCAATGAGTCTTACACCATGTTTGGCGGAAACGCGCTTAGCACCTTTGCCGGCGAGTTCTGCTATATGTTCTCCTTTGCCCTGTTTCCCCTCTTCATAGGCTCTTTTTACACAGGAGCTAAAGACGGGAAGTGGGTGATCAGAAACGGTATCCTGCTGGGTTTAATCGGGCTGTCCCACCTGTTTGTGTTTCTTGTAGCGCTGATCCTTCCGGTGTACGCCTTTTTAAAAGGAACAAGCCTGCGCTACCTTTTGAAAATGGCTCTGGTGGCCTTTATATGCATGGCTTTCTGGCTTCTGCCGCTTGCGGCTTTTCGCCACCCGTACACCACACCCGTGTACATGATCTGGCAGGAGTTCGTCAACCTGCGGTATGCCTCTGCCGGAGTTCTGATCCTGGTTGCGGGCATGCTTCCCAGAATGGCGCTTGAAACAGCCGCACAGTCAGATTCGGTGAATAATTCCTGGAAATTCGGGCTTATCGGACTTTCTGCCCTTGGTTCCGCAGCCGGTAGTTACCTGCTGGGAGCCTATCTGGTTTACGGCCAGGATATCTGGAACACGGGGCTGCACTTTCCCGATACGACCGGGGCAGTTATAGGAAAACGGATCGCAGACTGGATCGAACCGGTGCTGATCCCGTTTGCAACAGCGGTAGGTACGGCCGTATTTGTTGCTGGATGGGTCTGTTCTCTGCGTTTTAAAATTTCCTTTGCCAGGATTGCAGGTGGTGTCTGCGCTGCAGGAACAGCCTCTGTGGCTGCTATGGCACTGCATCTTTCTGTGGTAAGGGCCATGGAGCCGGGCCTGCTTAGATCATTGCTGATAAATTCCTGGCTGCCGGCAGCCCTGTACGGCACAGGAGCTGTGGCTGCGGTTTACTATTTCGGGGTATCGGCACGGTTTTCCGGTGCCTTGATGCGGGCTGCCTCCGTTGCACAGCCTTCCCGTGCCGGGTTGTGGTTGTCCCTTGCATTTGGATGTGTTACCGCCTATTTTGCCGCTCATTTTCTTGAAGTGCCCGATATCCGGTTTTTACCGCCGCTTGGCCTTGCGCTGCTGCTTCTTGCGGTGGACACAGCTTCCGCCTTCATGGAGAATCGGTCCCTTGCAGCTCGAATCTTTTGGGCGACAGCCGCCTGTTATCTGGTGCTTACGGCCGTTATCTTCGGTACAAAAAAATCGGGGAACTGGTTTCGCTACAACAACCGGGGATATGAAATGGCACCGGGTCATGAGGAGTTTGCAGCCGTAAACCAGTACCTGCGGGCCGCCTACGAAGGTAAGGGACTTGACCCCCTGAACGCGCCGCGGGTGGGATACGAAAAATGCGATCTATACGGCCCGTATGGCGGGGACCGCGCCTTTGAATCTTTACCGTTCTTCTCCGGGCGCCAGACGCTTGAAGGAATACACTATGCAAGCTCCCTGGCTTCCCGATGCATGGCGTTTATTCAAACCGAGTTTTCACGAGATATAAAGACTCCAAAACCACAGATTCTTTCAAAAATCAATCCAGATGCACTTCCGGCCCACTTTGATCTATACAATATTTCTCAGCTTGTGGTGATGACAGACAGGATGAAAAAGGCGCTGGCCGGATCCCCGAACTTTGAAATGGAGGCGCGGTTTGGAAATATATCCCTGTACAGGTACACCGGTGCCGGGAGTCGGTATGTTGACATACCAGCGGTGCGTCCGGTGCTGTACGCCGGTAAAGACTGGGCTGGAGATTTTTTTACCTGGTTCAAACACCCGGATCAAAATGACGTTCTTCTTGTGCCTGATAAGTACGTGAAAAACAAGGAAGATCGGACCGCCTTTCAGCACAAAACGGAAAGCGTGCTGGATCTTGCCAGGTTCAGAAAAAACAGGCTTAACCGCCAGGGTCTTGAAATCGATACCAGGCTGGAGCATCTGCGCATTCGATTCACCACAAACAGGATCGGGGTGCCGCATCTTGTAAAGGTGTCCTACTTTCCCAACTGGAAAGTAACGGCCGGCGCAAACGGAGTCTATCCGATAAGCCCTCACCTGATGGTGGTGATCCCCCGGGAAAATACGGTAACCCTCACCTACGGACGCTCAGCCTGGGAGATTGCGGGTCTGATAATAAGCGCAGGGGGGCTGATTATCTTGCTGGCAGCGACGGTGGGCCGGAGGTTTTTAAACACAGGACAAGTTAGAGCCGCTGGCAGAGTAAAAATTTTATGGAAGCAGATCTGGGAAGCAGTTGAAAAGTTAGCTTTTAAAATACGCCCCCTTGCTTTTGTTCTGGTACTGATTATTGCTGCAGGCCTGATTGTATCAGGGGCCATTTTAAGGAACCGGCCGGTGCGAATTTATATTGCAGGCTACAAAGCTTATAAGCAGGGAACCGTTTTTCGCAAACAGGGGAAAAATGAACAGGCAGAAACAGCCTTTAAAAATGCGATCCAGATCATGAAACCGTTTCTTGATGAAAGGTTTCGATACGACCACAGGGATGTGATAAATTCGCTTTTAATTACCGCAGGATGCTATGAAAACCTAAAGGATTACAAAAAGGCTGAGGCATGGTACCGAATACTCTTTGAGGAATATCCTTACAGCCGGTATGTTGCAGAAGGGTATGTGAAGCTGGCAAGAATCTACAGCCGCAGGATGCGGAAGCTCTGGCGGGCAGGAGTAAATCAACTGAAGCAGGGCTTCGATTTAAAGGGACACGGGATGCGGATGGAAGCTCTTGATCTGATGGAAAAGAGCCTTGGTTATTATCGGCAGGCTCTGATAAAAGACCCTTACTCGGTATGGGCAGACTATGCCAGAAAAGATCTTGAGAGGGAAAAGAATACCCTGGAAAAGGTCAAATCGGAACTGTTTTCATCGCCTAATGACCCCGGAATAAGGCGGAGGGTGGAATTGCTGATGATGAGACTTGAAAAAATATTGTAGTAGAGGGCTTAGAAAATCATTTGTCATTGACAGATTTAAGAAGCTCTGATAAAGGACAGAAAACACTCATATTTTCGTGAAATAGGATACAGCCTGAATAAGGAGAAAATCCATGGAATCAAGAATTCATAGAACTATTTTCCTTGTTTTGCTTGCCGTTTTGTTGCTCGTGCCCGTTTGTAACGCTGCCATCCCGGTTGCCAGGATTTCTGGTTTTGAAGGAGAGGTTTTTGTCTTAACAGATGCAAAAATCCTTCGGGTTGAACAGATAGGCCATGTTCTTAATGAAGGGGACCGTGTTCAAACCCGTGAGGGAAGAGCCGAGATTACATTTGACGACGGCGCCGTACTGAACTTATGGCCGTTTACAAACACTCAGATCCAGGTAAAGGAAGAGAAGACAGGGTTCTGGATTTTTAAAGCAAGAAAAACAGTAAGAAGGATTACCTGTTTTATAGGTAAATTAAGGTTTAAAGGAGGCACAGACATTGATAAGAACTACCTGCAAACACCGACAGCCGTAGCAGGGGTTAGGGGATCTGAGGCTGAAATCGGGTACGATAATATCAACAGTTTTCTGAATTTGATTGCAGGCGAGGTGGATATTATCGGAGAATTCATCAGAGGGTTTTTTGATAACCCGGGCGTTGATACCGCAACAAAAAACAGGGTGTATCTGGCCCTAGAATCTGCAGCAGAAGCATACGAAAAGGCCGAAGAGACCGGAGAGACGCTAGATCTGGCCAAGGCCGAACTGGCGGGCTTAGAGGCTGTTAAAGAAGCGGCCGAAGAGCTTAAAAAGAATCCGGACGAGGCAGTGCGCAAAGAGGCTGAAACCGTATCAGCGATTGTTGAAAGCCGCATAGAAGATATCGAAAAACGTATCGAAGAGATAGAAAAAACAACAACCACAACAGAAGCGGTGGAGACCACAACAGAAGCAGAAACCACCACAACCGAAGAGGAGACCACAACAGAAGCGGAAACAACGACATTAGAGGCGACAACCACAACAGAAGCCCCCACAACAACCACAACCACGACAACGACCACAACGACCACCACCACAACAACAACGACTACTACAACAACGCTTTATGGAGGATAGGGCAAGGAGCATAGAGCAGGGAGCAGAGAGCAGGGAGCAGAGAGCATAGAGCAGGGGGCATAGAGCAGAGAGCAGAGAGCAGGGAGCAGAGAGCAGAGAGCAGGGGGCAGGGAGCAGGGAGCAGGGAGCAGATATCAGAATTCGGAGGACTCCGACAGGCAGGGGGGAGAAGTGAATAGAGAGAGGTGAGGGGTTGGTGAAATCTGTTGTTGCCGTTTTAAAAACATCTCCGAAGACGGTCATGCAGGATATTCCCAGGCTGATGGAAATGGCAGGCTTTAAAGATGCCCTGGACCCAAATTGCAAGACCATCTTAAAAGACAACATCTCATGGCATATGCCTTTTCTATCCGCCAATACCACACCATGGCAGCTTGAAGGAGTCATCCGGGGGCTTAAGCGAGCCGGTTTCACCGATCTTGTTGCCGTGCACAATAACACAGTTGTAACGGATCCCGTAAAGGGTGGGCGGCTGAACAAGCTTGAGCCGGTGTATCGACGCCATAATATTCCGGAAAAATATAATTTTAACCCGCACGATATGAAGTGGGAGATTTATCGACCAAAGGCAAGGATGCGTGCGCTTAACCGAATTTACCCGGAAGGTATCCGCCTGCCGGATTATTTTCACTCAAAGAACATAGTTCATCTACCCACCGTAAAGTGCCATATTTACACAAAAACAACGGGAGCAATGAAAAACGCTTTTGGAGGGCTGTTAAATACCCGCCGGCATTACACACACAGTGTGATACACGAGACGCTTGTGGATCTGCTGGCCATACAGAAAGAAATCCATCCCGGAATATTTACCGTAATGGACGGCACTCTTTGCGGAAACGGCCCCGGCCCCCGGACAATGGTTCCGGTTGAAAAAGGGCTCATTTTAGCCAGCGCAGATTCTGTAGCGATTGATGCAGTGGCGGCCAGGATCATGGGGTTTGATCCGATGACCATCGATTATATTAAATTGGCTCACGAAGATGCCCTGGGGGTTGGAAAGCCGGAGCAGATCGAGGTGAAGGGAGAGGATGTTTCAAACCTGAATTTTAGCTTCTCTGTTGGCAATAATCTACCAGGCCGATTCGGTAGTTTTTTCTGGTACGGTCCGCTGAGAGCGATGCAGCGGATTTTTTTCCAAACCCCCCTGGTCTATCTTTTCGTATTTGGTTCATACCTGTATCATGATTATTTCTGGTGGCCTTTGGTGGGGAAACGTATCATGGAAACAGTTGGTGTGAATACACAGTGGGGGAGATACTTCAGCCAATACCCCGTTGATTAGCTTCAGCCCAGCAGCCCTGGCTTCCCATCACAAGTAATGACAGGAAACGACATGTTATTACCTGGATTTTGCACGAGTCGGAGGGTTTCATCTGCAGGTCTTCCACATGACATTTAGGATTAATTTTCATTCACAATGCTCAGGATCAATATCAAGAATCAGAGAAATCGATTTCTTGATAAAATCCAATTCATCTTTTGAGATTTTTCCCATTTTTTCAAAAAATCTTTCATGGCTAATAGCCCTTATTTGAAAACAGTCGACAGCAGATTTTTTTGAGAGTCCATTGATTGGATTTGGTTCTAAAATAACAAAAAATGGATTGTTTTCCCAGTCTGGGCTCCAGCCTGTTATCGGAACCACAATGCTGAGTCTTAGATATTTTCCGTGGCCGCCATTTAGAATAATCACCGGTCGTTTTTTTTTAATCTCATTTCCTAAAGTTGGATCTAGACTAACCCAGTAGATTTCACCTGGATTCAAAATCATCTCCTTCTATGGGTTCAAATATATTTTCATATTTTGTCCTGCCAATCATTTCCATAGCAGATTTTCTTTTTGATTCCCGAAGTTTTTTGCGGTCCTCTTTTACTTTTCTGGTAACGGCTTCCCGCATATACTCGCTTAAACTTTTGTAATTAAGACTTTTGTAAAATTTCTTTATAAAATCATAATCTTTTTGATCAATTTGAAATTTGCTTTGGATCAGCATCAATATCACCTCCCCATGAAATATCCCTTTTTTTATAACCAAATTTGTCACCAAAATCAAGTACCAGAAAATGATCTTACGAAATAGGGTGAAACGATGTTCATCTACACCATCCCCTCTGTTGGGCCAACTTGAGGTTTTTGCACTCTCCCAGTTCACACGCCCTTTTGCTATCCGCACAGGCAAGCGCCTTTTTTCCCAGTCGCATATAGACGATTCCACGGTTGATATAAGCAAGCGCATCATTCGGAGCAAGATCGATGGCTGTGCTGTAATCGGCTACAGCCTTTTCGTATTTCCCCAGCTGATCGTAGGCAAGTGCCCGGTTCAAGTAGGCGCGGGAGTCATTGGGGCTTAAGCGAATGGCATTGTTCAAATCCTGGATGGCAAGCTTATAACGGCCGAGGGTTCCGTAGGTCCCCCCTCGATTGATGTACGCATCTGCATACACAGGGTTGAGACGAATGGCTTCGGTATAGTCCGCGATGGCCTTCTTGTAGGCTCCCAGATGGTATTGAGCCACAGCCCGGCTGTAAAATGCCAGGGCATGATGCGGTTCTATGGCAATGGAACGGCTAAGATCGGCTACCGCCCTTTCATACTGACCCAGTTTCCCGAATGTGATCCCCCGATTCAGGTACGCACGGGCATATTCGGGATCGATCCGGATGGCCCGGGTAAAATCCAAAATGGCTTCCCGATGTCTTTCAGAATCGGCATAGGCCATAGCGCGATTGTGATAAGCACGAGCATCTTCAGGATTAAGCCGTATCGCCATGGTATAGTCGGCGATGGCTTTGGTTAAATCTCCGATTTTGTTATAGACATTGCCTCTGTTGTTGTAAGCACGGCCATCCTCTGGATCAAGTTCAATCGCTGCATCGTAATCCGCTATGGCAGCCGCAAATTCACCCAGCCGCCTGTAAGCGATTCCTCTATTGATAAAAGCCCGGACATCCCGAGGATCCAGCCGAATTGCCTCGCTGAAATCTTCAACTGCCCGATCATATAGTCCAATCTGGTTGAAAAGATCCCCGCGGGTTATGCGAACCCCAGGGTATCCGGGATCCAGCTGAACCGCCCGATTCAGGAAAGACAGCAGTTTATCTGTTTTTCCCTTCTTCACTTCCCCCCACAGCAACAGCGCTTTAAATTCTTCTTCCACTGCTTCAAGCCTTTGAACAATCTTGCCCAACCCTTCCTGTAGATTCATATCTGCACATCGGGCTAACTCTCTCAATACTCGTGAACGCTGTGCCAGGTTGGTCCTGTATTTGTCCAGCAGCGGGCGATCTAAAAGAAGTGAATTGATCCTGTTTTTGAAATCGCTTGAACCGGCATCTATTTGAGCAACTGCAACTGCAGATGGGCGATTCGAACTTAAAGGATCTGTAAATCGCAAACTTATGGTGCAGAAAGCTGCTGCCACAGCGAGCATATCGTCCTGTCTTACATTTTCCTCTTTGATAAAGGGTAAAGTTGCAAGATAAATCGCTGTATGTTTAAGCAACTGCTCTCTGGCAATGGCAATTGCCGCCACCTGATACTGGTTTGTGCCAGGTTCAAGGATTTCAGGGACCCGGATGGGTGATGAAAATAGATGTGATTGGGCGACACAGTTGCCTGCAATCAGCCAAAGAGATATGAAAATGGGAATCGCTTTTATTGCTCTGGACATTTCGGGTTACTCAGTAAACTACGTACCGGCTTCGAGCCGGTAGCTTTAGGGGTCAAGGGGCCGAGGCTTCAAGGGGGCCCACAAGCATTTCACTCGAACCCTTTAACTCTCATCATCGCTTCAACTTTTTTGAATTTGAAGATGATTCAAAAATATTATATTTGTACGATACGTGTCAACTTTGGGCTGACTCTGACAGCAATTCTCGGTGAACAATAAAACTCGTTTAATTTTGCCGGATAACCGGATTTTTTTAGCGCTCAAAACTTGCACAAAAGTGAGCCTAAAACCGAGCCTAACCACGGCTTCGATAATGGATTTATCGTAACCCAAGTTTCGCACCCTTAAACACGTTGTAAAGCATTATAATGGCGTCGAATGAAATTTTTTAAGGCAAAATACACTTGACCATCCTTCGATGACGGCACAATGGAAGTCAACAAAGCGCTTAAACCAGAGGTATCAAGATCTTCCATTACTTAGCAACCTTTCCCTTGTGCCTTAAGCTCGATGTCTCCTATTGGCTGCCACCTAAGAGCTTCGGTGTAATTATTTTGCCTTTAAAAATTTTATTCGACTTAAGAACCTTTGGCAATCTTACAATAAATGGGGTGCGAAACTTAAAGCCTTCCTATGGCTCGGTGTAAGGGTAACTAATGTGCTTCAAACAGTGGACCGCTTCAAAATCCGATCATCCGGCTCCATCGGAAATTCACCGAGAATTACTGCAACTCTGATCAGCAATTCTAGATAAATCCAGTTAAGTGATTGGGTGTTTCAACTCACTGAGGAAGCATTTACAGAAGGATGTTTGTTATCGAACACGGGGCCGATCAGCTGTGATACTGGCACGGTATCTGAGCGATCCTGGGCTCCAAGCGATTTGAGGGTTGAGATAAATCGTTTCAGTTTCTTTCTGGTTTGTCGGGGCAGCGTTTGAAAAAAAATCCCGTAGCCGGGATGCTGAGGCTGTTGGGATTTTCTAACCACTTTGCCGGCACAATGAATTTCAGTATCGGAAAATCTGATAACGATCCAAACATTATCGCCTTCCTTCAGGTTTCCGCAATTATTAACGAAACATCCGCTTGAAGAAATGTCAAGCAGCTGGCAGTCTGCCACTCCTTCAGAAGTGAATAGTTTTGCACTCAGATCCACCCTATATCGACTGGCAACTTCCCACCAGCGCAGTCGGGGGTTAAAATAAGGGGCGTACACGTGCTTTCGAAGAAAAACCGCCGTTATGGCGGTGATGATCAAAATGAATAAAATAACGGTGCGAAGCTGATAATTTGGATTTAGACGGAAATAGACAAATAGATTGTAAAAAATCAACAGGGCGGAGAAGCTCAAGAACAAATACCATCCCCACTTGCGGACCCTGTATATGCCGAATGCCACCACGGGAAAAAGCGCCAGAATAATCCAGTCGCTCCAGATCAGATGATGAACGATGCTGTTCTCTCCAAGCAGCGGAAGCCGGTTCACATATGCAGCCTGGATAAGGTTGCCGGCCGGCTCAAAGCAGTAAACCAGAGATATGATCACGATGGATAATGGTCTTTTTTTCATTGTTTTCCTGCCTTAAAAGTGTTGTAAGTGATCTAAAGTGCCTAAAGTTAAGGTATCGCTTCGCTCTTTCATTTTAAAAATAGATCAAATTCCTTAACTTTACCCCGTAGTTGCATAAATAACAGAATAGTAAAATGGCTTGTACGTATGATTTATCAGCAACAGACAACTGTGCCTTTTGAGTAGTTTTGCAACAACGGGGCTCACTTCAAACTTTAGTTCACTATTTTTCTCTATGAACACAGCATGTTATTCGATAACGACAACAAATTGTCGATATGATGTCCCTAAGCGCCTATCGCCGG
>JAFDFZ010000039.1 GCA_019309565.1 Deltaproteobacteria bacterium | reverse complement strand
TCACGTTTTCAAGAATAGCGCGATTTATCGAATAATTATGTCAAAGAGCAGAAAGGCAACGGAATATGCGTTGCCTTTGGCCGCATGACGGCACAAAACTTTAGACTGTTGAGTTCCCTCAGAAGAATTGAGAAATCCCTCTATTCAAACTCCGGTCACAGCGGAAGTAAAACGCATCGTCTTTCGCAAGTTGGATGTCCCGGAAAAAAGCGAAGCAAAGAAGAGCGATAAGCGCCAGGAAATTTGGCGAAAATTGAAAGGCGCCGAATGGTTCAGAGGGTTAGATAACCAGGAGCGCGAGCATCTTTCCAATCAGTTCCATCTGATCGCGTTTTTAGCCAGAGAATCACAATTTCAAGCTAACAGGAATGATATATGAACGCTATATCCAATGGACCGATCTATGAAATACGTCTAACGCCTATTGAGCCCATCTTGTTTCGGGATCACCGCACTGCTCGTGCCGGGCAAGATCACGATCTGAAAGCTCAAGAACCTTCACCACATACTATCTTCGGAGCGATCGGAGCCAATATTGCCGCCCAATACGGGGTACCTATTGATGAGGATGAATATACATGGATGCCCTTAAGTTCGGTGTTGGGAGGATTTTGCAATGTGATCGATCAGGGATCCAAAAAACGCGCAGAGTTGCTCGGATATATGTATTGCGATATCGAAAATCAACCGTGGTACCCTTGGCCGCGACATATTCAATTTATTAATCGGTACGGCACTATCCGAGTGGGTGAATTGCCGCGATTTCGGGAATGTAAAAATGATCTGGTCTCCTGTACTGAGCGTAATATGGAGTTTTTATTGGAAAACAATCTGCATGAGAATGAAGAAGAGCCTACTGGTTACATCAGTGAGGCGGTGCTGGCCGATATTCTGATGTGGTCGTTTAAGGAAAACCAGCTCTTAATGCCTGAGAATGCGCAAAAAGGAATAAATTATCTACCTACCGACCAGCTCCACCAACCGGAGATGCGAGCAGGATTGAGAATGCAATATAGCAGCAACACCGCCGAAACCGAGATGTTGTTTACCCGGCCCTACCGGCGATTCTTTTCCGGCGTGACCAACGAATATCGCTGGGGGTCAGCAGGGTTCTTGGCGTTTTACAGAACCATTGGAGAAATAAAAGGAAAGTTGAAGGCCCCGGTTGCATTCTTGGGGGGTGACAGGGGGCGGGCGATTATCAGCTATAAAAAGATTACACCCGCCAGTCCGTTACAAACGCTAAAGGCAAAAATCAAGAAGGCGGCAGCCGGAAGCAGAGGTTTTTTCGCTTACCTGTTGACTCCGGCGGTGCGGGAAGAAAGATGGCCTGAGGTGGATGGCCATAAGCCCGTTGCCGCTGCCATAGGTCGGGAGCAGGTATTTAGCGGCTGGAATATCAATCGCAGCGGCCAGCATCCGAGGGAAATCAGGCATTTAATACCTGCTGGATCGGTCTTTTTTTATGCATGGAATACAGATGAAAAAAAAGAATTACTGATTGAATCCAAATGGCTGGAGCCGCTGAGCGATAGTTTTCGCAACTCCGGTTTCGGGCGAATATTGCTGGGGGTGTGGAAATGAAAACAATCGTACCGGGCCATCATTTAATCCGACTAGCGCTTATAAGCAATACCAATATAGGGACTATGAGCGGGCAGGCAACTCTGGATCGTCCCACCCAGGTTGATGCATACTACGGTTTGCCGTTTTTGCCGAACTCCGTTATACGCGGGGTGATGCGCAACGCATACGAGGCCAGTTCTGATGAAAAAATAAAAAATATGGTTGACCATTTTTTTGGTACCCGTAACAGGATTACGAACACTGGCGATGAAAATTTTGCGGGCCAGCTAGTCATAGGAAATGGTGATCTTCTGACTTTCCCGGTCCGGGCGCTTACAGGTGAACGCTGCTGGGTATTTCCACGTCTTAACTTCCTCAAATTTCTTTATTTAGAGAGCATAAGCAACACTAACCAGCCGGATCTATCACCAATAATCAGTCGGCTTACCCAGTATGAGCAGGGCAGTGCCTATGTTCTCGCTATCCCCGGACTTCCACCATTTTCGGCACCATTTACCATTAAACAGATACAGGCTGAAGTTGGTGAGACAGTGGAAAAGCTGCTTTCACTGTTTTCCCGTTTGAGCGGAAATCCGTTTTCATGCACTGAAACGGTTATTTTTGCCGATGAACGCGCCTCTGGTTATTTCTGGCAACAGGCAGCGGAAATCCTCGATACCACCGCAGTCGATAATGAAACAAAATATGCTAAAGCTCGGTCCCTGCGACGCATTGAGACTATTCCAGAGGGTTCGGTATTTTGCTCCTTTTTTACTCTCTTGGGAAACAAAGACTTTAAATTTCCAATGAATATCTTGCAGTTAGGCTCCTTCGAAGGAAATGGACTCGGCTATTGCAAACTCGATATCATCTCTTCAGTTCCTGCATCAACTGAAGAGGAACAAAGTCATCTGCAAATTAGCCAACATCAGCATAAGGCAATGAGCAAACCATATATCCTGATGCGTAACGCCTATGAAACGATTGTAAAAGCAAATAAAGAGGAACAGGCATTCCGTGATAAACTCGCTTCGGCGATTGGTGATTTCGGCTGGCGGCTTCATAAAGAGGGCCTTCAAGCTACCATTGCCTTTGCCCTTGCCAAAGCCAAACCCACTATTAAAGATGTAAATAAGCGCAAGCCAGAGGCCCGAGCCTATGAACGGCTGATCTCGTATCTTTTAAATATTAGTGGCGATCTTAGCACTTTTAAGGGACAGCCTTGGTTTTCACAGGCTTTTGAGAAAACATTTGTTGTGGAGGTGCTTTCCCGGTGGCAGTGGTTGCGGCGGTATAGCGAATTGGAACTACAGACCACTCAGAATTTAAGATATAAGGCCTCAGCGTCAGCAAAGACACGATAGCACACTCCCATTGGAGATATGATAGGAAGATATGTAATAATCAGAATCAAAAAAGATAGGGGAGCTTGCCATGGATAAATACGCAATTATCGTCACCGTGGGAACTTCGCTCTTTCATTCCGCCACCTGGGAATGGAAGGGTAAACCGGAATTTATGGATGAGGCAGAGTGGAAGAATTATCAATATTTTCTGACTCCAGGAGAAGGCGGTGGCCTCAATTTTCCGAAAAATCGTCAAATGCGCGCAGAATGTGTGGAAAAATGCTTTCGTAACAATTTAAGAACCGATAATGCTGAAGCCTGGTCATCGGCGGCTTTTGATTATTCCGGCGGTGATCCTAAATACCGCCGGCGTTTCAGCGCCGAGATCACTTCTCTTCTGGCATTTGCGGAAAAGTTTCAAGAAGGTGCTGGGTGGAAAGCGTTTTTGAGAGCAGCCGATATATTCTTTGCGTGCAATGAATCTGGAGATACTTATGAGTGTGCCGAACACCTCCGTTACATATACAGAAAACTGATCGATGGTGACCTAGGCAAAATTCACAGAAAACCACTTGTCGGGTTTTCTTCAACAGAGCCTGAAGAGATCTTGAATGGTTTGAACGAATTTGACAAGCTGGTCTGGGAGCTGATCGATTCCGATGAAAAATATGCTTGGATTCATATTATCGTCTCAGGAGGATATAAGGTATATGCGATTAAAGCCCTGAACCACCTGCCTTCAAGGCGTTTGAAAGTGCATTATATGCATGAAGATGCGGACATTATTTTTACGCATTCATTCAGTTCTAAAGAACAAGGTTCCTTCTGCTTACCTGTATCAGTCGAGATGTGATCATGAAACACGAGTCCTTTCTGGATCATGCCAAAAAATTTCGTTCAGAACTAAGGAATTATAGGGATGGGGATTTACTCGATAAGCTGCGCCAGGCTTCTCTGGAAACAAAGTTGGGATTGGCTGTTCAGGCAGGAAATGGGGATTTTTATGACAGCAATAATATTCCTATATACGACCCCGTAGACCTTTTCATGGCCTGGTTGAGTTGGGTGCAGAGCAACCATCATACTGCGTTGCAATGGTGGTACTGGGTCCAACGGCTCAGTGATAAAAAACTGAAGGAGATGGCCGGCACCGATAATAAAGAGTTAGAGGAGAAATTGCAGAAATTGCGGAGCATGGAACGAGATGACTACATCTTGGAACTCTGGGAAAGCATGGAAGAAGGAAAATCGAACTATGGCGGGCAAATAACGGTAAAGAATAAGCTAACTCACTGGTCTTACTACCAGAACTATTTCTTTCAATGGTTTTTGCAGCGGTTCAATATTCCAGGCGCACTCGCGGTATTCAAAAATGGGCGGAAAGCCACCCGGCCATTTACAATCATGGCTGTGCTGATCGTTTTTGGGGTCGCCGTCAACTGGATTTGTTTTGGAATGCTCCAGGAAGCCTGGTGGGGTTGTTTAGTTTGGATTTTTCTGGTTATCCTGCTTTGTATGCTATATGTGATTCGGCGCGCGAAAATCCCTCGTAATTGTGCTATTCAGGTGATGATCCCGCGGCTGGGTGCTACTATCGGCATTGGTTACCTGTATCTTTTCTCTGCCAGTTCAATGGTCAAGTATGTATTGAGCCTGAAGTGGCATTGGGGGGTGTATTTGCTTATTTCCGCAGCCATGATTGCAGCAGTGTGGTTATACCTTGCGCAAACCATCTTACGGCATGTAAAACCCAAACTGCAGTATAAACTTAGCTTGCTTAAACGCGGGGGGTCTCTGATGCAGATGGCTGTAATTTACAGCGCTGTCGGCCTGCATTTAAGCGCTCCGATTATTACATCAGGCGCTTTTCTCGATCAATCAAATTCGGTGCAGCCCAAACCACCTGAACTGCTGGTTCTGGGTTCGGTGGCGTTGGCTATCGGAGTGGCTTTGCAACTGGTTTGGGAAGATAAACCGGTTACCGAACCCATATAGATGCCAGATCGCGAATTGGCAATGGGCCATGAACAAAAGGAGGATTCTATGCCAAAGTTGGTTTTTTCACTTAGAATAATTTCTCCTGCTTTTGTTGCCGGTGGCATGGAAGAAGTTTTCCGCTGTCACAGGGGGAAGCCGGTTATTCGCCGGATTATAGGTCCGGGTGGAGATGGCTTGCGTATCCCATCATTACGTGGCGTGCTTCGATTTTGGTTTCGTTCAATGTACCCCGGAAAGGACCTGGGAGAATTGAAGACAGAGGAAGCTCGCATCTTCGGAGACACGACTCGTGGTCAGGGATTAAGGATTATTCCCTTCTGTCAGTCACCACAAGATTGGAAACCAATGATTATCTCAGCTAAATACTGCTTGACCGATGAAGTGTTAGACACACTAAAAACATCAATGGGTGAAGATGCCGGGGAGGTCATTCCACGATTGAAACAACTCAAAAATCGCATATTCATAAGCAAAAAAGAACTTGAGAAATCTTTGCAAAAAACGCTGAGTCGTCCTCTTTGCGAAAAGCTCAAACGAGAGATTGTGAATCAAGCGGAAATAATCGGAACTGCCGCTGTATATCTGGGTTTTGGTCCGTTAATGATGAAATCAGGAGAAGCTACTTCTTATCACAATAGTGGGGAGCGGAAAGCAATTCCAAGCGGTGTTAGGTTTTCTTTTCGAGCCTACGGGAATGAGCAGCAGATTGGAGTATTAGTTAAATGTTTGAGACTGCTCCATTTGTTTGGTGGAGTTGGTTCGCGTTCTCGCCGTGGTTGGGGATCTGTTGCTGTTGAGATTTTAGAGCCGGTAGATTCCTTTTTGCCGGAGTGGAAAAGTGGAATGAATATTCTGGAATGGTTTAAAGAAGCGTTTGATTCTGTATGGGATGCACAGACCGTGTTTCCAGATGTTGACCCACCGGATTATTCCGCTTTTTCGAAAAACACCCGGATCTTTATCTCTCAGAGCAGTTGGAAGTGTGCGGAGGATACGTATACTCAGGTGTTTAAATATTTTTACCGGGCATTCAGAAAGGTTCGAATATACGATATGTCCGGCAACCATCCGAAAATTGTGCAAGAAGATTTAGCCATAGGCCATGATTGGCAAAAAAATACTCCACCCAACAATATTCCCCATCGCCTCGCCTTTGGTATGCCGTATGTACAGCGATTCAAAAAAGGCCCGTATGTTCAGTATGACGGCTATCCTCTGGACAAAGAAACGCGTCGTGGATCGCCTTTAATTTTAAAAACTTTCTTAGCCCCGAATAACTCCATCTACGCTGTTTCGCTCTTTTTAAAATCTCGTTTTTTTGGGGATGGTCGGAAAATCGGCACGCACAGGCATCATGAGGATAAAAATCTGGTGGAGATGACAAGCTGGAAAGCGATAGAAGGGGCATCAGGAACATCAGGTTTTTTGGATCATGCTGGTGAGATAGTTCCGTTGCCAATAGCACCAAAGAAATCATAGCATAAGGAGTTTGTTGTGAACTACGAACACTCATTAATTTTTTACCGTACGATCACCCCTCTGCACGTCGGCTGCGGGCAGGAGGTGGGAGTGGTGGATCTGCCCGTGATTCGCGAGCGTTCCACCGGTTATCCTTACATTCCTGGTTCTGGCATTCGGGGGAGCTTGCGAGAATGGTTCGAAAAAAAAGGAAAAGAATTCAAGGCTCTGACTAAAAAGTTGTTTGGGCCGGATGAGGATGAGATGGAAGAGGCGGAAAACCAATACGCCGGATGCCTGGCAGTTCACGACGCCCGGCTGCTGTTTTATCCGGTACGCTCCGATAAGGAAGTGTTTTTATGGATAACCAGTCCCCTGGTGTTGGAGCGTTATAAGCGTGATCTCAGCTATTTCCTGTCTTGCGCCACTGCGAATATCGAAGGGCTGACAGACATCGGAGAGGATAAATACATCGGCCCTGCTGTCCTTGGAAACGCAAACCAACCCTTTTTGCACCTGGAAGAGTTTTGCTTTACACCAGTGGCAAATTCGGATGATGCCCGAACAAATCTTGAAGCTCTGGCAGGGAACATTGCTGGTAAAATTCAAATAAGCGAACTGGATAAGCGTGTGATACTGGTCAGTGACACCGCTTTTTATCATTTTGTCAATCATGCGACAATGCTGGTTCAGCACAATACTCTGACTTCCGCCAAAACTGTGAAAGGGGGCATGCTCTTTTCAGTTGAGAGCATACCTCCAGAGACTATCCTTTACGGAATGATCGGTGCTACAAAACAACGAAAGCCGGAGAATGATGACGGCGGTCAAAACTTTTCAGAACCGACGGCAACGTTATCATTTTTACGCTCAAGTCTTTCCGGTGATCCTCTCAAAAAACAGAACTACCTGCATCTCGGCGGGAAAGAGTCGATAGGGATGGGAGTTACCCAAATGACCTGGGTGATCTATTCAGGAGGTATGGAATTATGATAAATCTGAATCAAATCCGAGCGAAACACGCCTTTGAAAATGTGGCAAAAATTTCAAATGCGAAGAAAGAGCAGAATGAAAAGTTCTTAAGTCTGGCACGCGGGTTACCCACGATGCTTCAACAAAATGGGTTGTTAGCCACCTGGGCGTTTTTTTTGGCAAAAAAAGAAGACCATCACCAAGCAGCAGCCAAGATAATACTGGATCACTTAAAGGCATATTTCCCTCAAGATGGCCATTTACAAAATAAAGATTTCAAAACTTTCTTTACTGAGTATCTTACAGGTCATTTGATAAATACAAACGGACAGTTAATGAAGATGACCTCAGAAGCGATTGTTTTTAGTGGGTGGATTAAACGAGCGGCAGAGGCGCTTTGTGAGGAGGGATGATATGGCTGATCATGTTTACACAACCTGCGGCAGAGAATTGCCTGGGACTGCTTCCCCGGCATTGCTTTTCCAAAAATGGCAGGCCTATGACCGGTTTGAATGTGACCCTCAAGATAATAGTAAGAAGGCCTTTGAAACTAAACCTTCGCGAAAGCATTTTTTACGACTCGTAGCAAACACAGTTCAAAACGTTGTTGAAGGGCAGAACTATAAAACATGGTTTGATCGATACAATAGCACATTAATTAACGGCTTGGGAGCGAAGTCAATCGGCGATTACGCCACCCGATGGCGGCTTTTAGTGGGATACAGCACAAACTCCACCCTGGAAAGCGGGGTAACATTGCATCATCTTTATGGTTTTCCTTATATCCCCGGTTCGGCGGTCAAGGGCCTGTTGCACCATGTGGCGGAGATGCTGGTAATGGAAGGCATTGCGGATGTGGCGGGAAATGCGGTTCATTTGTCGAAAAAAGTGAAAATCAACATCCAACAGTCACCTCCGGAAGAACTAACGAATGCGCTGGCCTACCTGAAGCTGGTAAAGGCATTATTTGGCAGCCTCCATCTGGAACAAGGGCAAAACAAGGAAGGAACAGAAAAATACGGATCAAAACCACCCCTAACAGTGCTTGAAAAAGCTAAGGGATCTCTAGCAAGGGACATTAAAGATGCGAATCTAACACCATCGACACTCCCGAAAGAATGGCAGACGATTTGGAAAGATTTGCAATGGCTTACCGGAGATAACACCGGCGGCTTGCTGCGCTTTTACGATGCAGTTCCGTCGAAAGGTGAAAAAGACCTGCTTGAATTGGACATCTTAAATCCCCATTATCCAGAGTATTACAAAGAAAACAGTTCCACCCCACCGTCTGACGACCAGTCCCCGAATCCGGTGCTTTTTCTTGCAGTTCGTCCGGGGGTAAAATTTCGCTTTTACTATTACAGTGAATTTGAACGGATTTTAAGCTGTCACGATGACGAAGCAGAAAAGATAAAGAAGGCGTTGAGCGGTTGGAATGAAGAAAAAATAAACCAGCAGATTGAAAACTGGCTGAAAACCGCCCTGGGTGAATGGGGAATCGGTGCTAAAACCGCTGCGGGGTACGGCTATTTTAATACCGGATTGTTCTCATACGATTAATCAAAATTGCCCTAATCTTAGAGATATGCATGAACACAGAGGAAAAAACCGATCCACTTCCTGAAATTATCAAACGACATCCAAGCCAAATTTTTTCAACGAATAATCCAGGGGCAAAGTCAAATAAAATTCAGGGAGAATTATGTTGTGATAAAAACGCTTGAAATCCGATTGGTTACACCGGCGATGATTGGTGGCGCAGAGATGCGTAAACTTGATTTGCCACCCATGCTTCGTCCACCGGCAATACGCGGAATGCTGCGCTTTTGGACCAGGGCGCTGGCTGCCGGAGCGGGCTTGGATATCCACCAGGAAGAAACGGCGCTGTGGGGAGATACAAGTCACGGCCAGGGTATTGTGCTGTTGCCACCGGAACCGGTTAAGCTCGATAAAATCCACAGGCTGAAAATGTTTCCACATAAAAGGGGGGCGGCTCAAGTTGCCACGGATATGTTATTGCCTACGAACCCGCCGTTGACCCTGCGGTTTCGCATTACGTCGATTCAAATTCCATACCTGGAGAAGCTTCGCGCCGTGGTGTGGGCCTGGCTGCATTTGGGCTCAATTGGCAGGCGTTCCCGGCGGGGATATGGTTCATTGCTTTGGGAACCAAAGCCTGGTGATTTGCTGGATGGATTTGTCGATTTCAATTCCGGTGCAGCTCTATCCAGCGAAGCGAATCTTGCTGAATATCTAAAAAGAGGATTGTCAAAGGTGTTCTCCGTATGGACTGTGCCCGTCAACTCAACCAGGACGGTATCCAAGGTGTTTCGACTCGCCAGTTTAGGTCAGGTTTTCTTCGGGCATGTTTTTAGAGATCAAAAAGGAAAAGCGATAGGTGCTATTTCCGATAATATTGGCGGTATATTGCATATAATTCATGGTTTAAATACTTCAGCAAGCGGTCCTCGCCAGGAATTGGGGCATGCCGGACTGGCACCATGGCTTGCTATACAAAGACAGCCTCCACGCCATGCCTCGCCAATAGCGTGGCGGCTTTTTCCGTGCAACAGCGGGTTTGTGCCTGTCATGACCTGGTCTCCTTTTTCGACAACAACCATTCCTGGCGGAACGGATATTTATCACTACCTGACTTACACGCTGGGTTTTCATAAATCGCTAGCAGGGAATCCGCTATAATTAAGGCTAATTGATTGGAATCTTTATTTAAGAAAAACTAAAACAAATCGTTCCATGATCTCTGATGTCATCAACTTATCCAATTTCCACGCCGCTTTCCAGCGCGTGGAAGCTTCTGAGGGTATGGCCGGGGTAGATGGGGTGGCTATCCGGGAATTCAAACAGAATTTGGAAATAAATCTGCGGACCTTGGCATTTGAAATCCAAAAAGACTGTTACCGACCGTTGCCTTTATTGCAGTTTAAGGTAGCTAAAAAAGATGGTTCTCCTCGGACTTTGGCAGTACCGGTAGTTCGTGACCGCGTGGCACAGGCCGCGGTGCTGAACGTAATTGAGCCTGTTTTGGAAGCTGAATTTGAAGATGAAAGCTTTGCCTACCGCAAAGGGCGATCTGTCAAGCAAGCCGCGATGCGAATAAAAAAGCTTAGGGAGCAAGGCTACCGCTATGTGGTGGAGGCCGATATTGACGCCTATTTTTTTAATATTAACCATGAGTTGCTACTGGATAAGGTAGGCTATTATATATCAGATACGCATCTGCTTAAGCTCATTAGAATGTGGGTGAAGGCCGAAATATATGACGGCGAAAAAGTATTTATATTGGAAAAAGGAATTCCACAGGGAAGTGTGGTTTCACCCATTTTAGCAAATCTTTTTTTGGATGATTTTGATGAAGCTTTGAGTGAAAGAGGTTTTAAACTGGTACGATATTCCGATGATTTCATCATTCTTGCAAAAACACGATCCGAAGCCGAGGAGGCCCTGGAAGTCAGCGAAAGAATTTTAGCCTTCCATTATCTTGATTTTGATGAAGAAGACACAAAGATAACTGAATTTGAAAAAGGCTTTAAATACTTAGGGCTTTTTTTTATTAAAGATTCGATTTTAGTACCTTTTGACAGACCACAAAAAGAAAAAAAGATACTTTATATGCCTCCGCCGTTTGATCTTGAGCGATATTTAGCCGGTCGAATCAGATTGGAAAGATCTGAAATAAGATCGAATAATAAAAATAGAGTGGGCATTTTCTGAATATGGGAGCCACACAATAGAGAAAATTAGTCGTCCGTTCGCTTCATTCACTCGCCGCTTGTCAGCGGTTTAAATAATAAGTTTGGTGGGATACTGTCTGACAGAGTGTCATTGAGGTTGTATTATGGCATACCTCTATATTACCGAACAAGGCGCTCTTCTCAAGAAATCGGGCCAGAGGCTTGTGGTTTTAAAAGACGGCGAAAAACTGGCGGATATTCCTGCTGCAAAGATTGACGGTGTATTGATCTTTGGAAACGTTCAGTTTACAACACAAGCTGTTCAGCTTTTATTCCAACAAAATATCGAGTTGGCGCTCTTGTCAAGCCATGGTAAACTTTTGGGCCAGCTTGCTTCTCCGGTAACCAAAAACATCCACCTTCGTCAGGCCCAGTATGCAAGAAAAAACGACAACATTTTTGTGTTGAAATTTTCTAAAGCCGTCGTTTTCGGCAAATTGAGCAATGCTCTTGAGCTTATGAGAGAGTTTTCCCACAACCATCCGGATACCGATATCGGTAAAGAAAAAGACAGATTGGCTGCATTGTGCGATCAGATCGATTCTGAAAGCGATCTTTCATACCTTCTGGGGATGGAGGGTTTAGGTTCGCGTATCTATTTCCAGGCATTTGCAAAAATGATCCGCCATTCATTTTCGTTTCAAGGCCGTCGCAGACGACCTGCTCCTGATCCGGTCAACGCGCTCCTTTCTCTTGGCTATACCATGGTTTACAATGAAATATCTTCTCTGCTGGACGGATTGGGATTCGATCCATATCTTGGCTTTTACCACCGACCTCACTATGGGCATGCCACCTTAGCATCTGATATATTGGAAGAATTTCGTTCACCTTTGGTTGACCGATTAACATTGAAACTGATCAACAACCGTATTTTCAAGATAGAAGATTTTTTTCTACACAATCCTTCAGGTGGCATGTATCTAAAACAAGAGCCAAGAAAAAGATACTTTGCAGAATATGAAAACTTTATAACACGACCAATGAACTCTTCATCAAATAGAGAAATTGAAACAGATTTTCGGCGGCTGTTTCGACGTCAGGCAGAGAGGCTGAAGCAGGCCACCATGACTGACGAACCTTATCGCCCTTATAGATTTGCCTGGTAATGCTATACTCAATTTGTTATGATATCAAAGATGACCGAAGGCGTAATCGGATCTTTAAATTGCTTAAGGATTTCGGTGAGCCGGTGCAATTTTCTGTTTTTGAGGCTGATATAGGTCTGAGCAGCTTGATCGCTTGCTAAAACGGGCAGAAAAATTGCTTGATGAAGCAGAAGACAATTTGAGGATATATCCGATCTGTGCTGCCTGCAGAACAAAAATTGAGATAATAGGACAAGGAAAGGTTATACAAGATCCTGAATTCATTATCATATAGTAGAGTTTTAAAGATGGTGCAATTTGGGTAGAGGTTACCGTTTTTCAATAACATTCGAGAATTATTGGTTTTTATGGTTTTCGGGGTAATTCTTCGGTGTTTTTGAGGACAAAATAAAGGATGTTTTTAATAGGTTACCGTTTTTGGAACTTTAAGTATTCGAATTTATTAGGAGGAAAAATGGTAGAGGAGAGATGATAAGAAGACCTTTCGGGGGATTGCGACAACCAATCAAGCAGATCAAACTGACAATAACGCTAACTACTCCAGGAGAGATGATAAGAAGACCTTTCGGGGGATTGCGACGTTTATGCACCATAACTCCAATTATACGCGGCAGAACGAACTCAGGAGAGATGATAAGAAGACCTTTCGGGGGATTGCGACTCATATTTTCCGACTCTTTAGGCCCCATTTCCATAGGAGAGATGATAAGAAGACCTTTCGGGGGATTGCGATGTCTCAGCCGCTGACGAGGCCGAGGTCAACTGCGGCGGGGCTCAGTGAAATGATAGGAAGGCCTTGGCTAAAGAGCGCCTACCGAACGGCCGGAAGTCTCTTTTGGCGCAAGGATAGGATACGGAAGGCTAAATGCGGAAAGTGACAATGAGGCAGGACCAGAACAAGGCTGTCTTTGGTCATAAGTTTTAGCCGATGATACTGATAGCGAAAAGCCTATTCGGTTCAGCCAGCCCGTGCCGAACACTTCAAGGCGTTAGCAGAAAAAACCCTATAATTCCCTCCAGTTAGCACCAAAGGTGGTAACATATCATAGCATTTCGTTGATCCTAGACGGAAAACCCAGGTAATGACACTGCTGAAACAGCTCCTGAACTCATTGCTGTTCAAGCTTACGGATAGGACAGAATAGAAACCTCCTTCCAGTCCCTGACATTAATCTTGACCTTGGCTTTACGGCTTTGCTACAAATCCACTATAAAGGTTCTGCACACAATCCTTATTGTTATGAGGGAACATGGATAAGAAAAGGGTTTCAAAGGCGTTTATTGATCTGATCGATCTGGTCAAGCGGCTCAGGGGGCCGGATGGCTGCCCGTGGGACAGGGAGCAGAGCGATTTGAGCATCAAAACCTATGTCATTGAAGAGGCTTACGAGGTCCTTGATGCAATAGAAAGAGGTGTTCCTGATGACGTATGCCAGGAGCTGGGAGACCTGCTTTTTCAGATACTGTTCCTGGTCGACATGGCGGAAGAAAAGGGTCAGTTCTGCTTCCTTGAGGTACTCGAGAAGATCCGGAAAAAAATGATAGATCGCCATCCCCATGTCTTTGGCGATGTGAAGGTCCGAAGCCCTGAGGAAGTTTCCCAAAACTGGGTGAGGATCAAGGAGGCTGAGGGAAAAGAGAACAGCGAGCCCCGGTCTGCTGTTATGGGAACCATCCCCGAAAGCCTTCCGGCCCTCCTCAGGGCTCACCGTCTTAGCGAAAGGTCTTTAAGCTTATGGTTGTGCCGAGAGGATCACAGGGAAAAGTGGTCCGGCGTGGAAGAGGCCTTCCAGGCGTTAAGGGATGCCTTTGAGGTGAGGGGGGAGGATTTGGAAGAAAAGTTAGGGATGCTTCTGTTTAAACTTTCTGATCTTGCCAGGCATCTGGGTCTTAACGCTGAAAACGCTCTCAGGGGTGCAAATTCGAAATTTTTAAGAGACATTCAAAATCCACCCATCCGGTGATCTGACACACGTTTGATGCTTGATGAGATTTGCTTTACCTGACAGCAGGTTTCAACGACTCCGGTCGGTGAGGGATGCGGAAAAAGATTAAAACGGTGTCAGTCTCTTCTTGACAAGTCGTATTTCAGATTTAATTTTTTGTACGAAAAAATAATAAGTCACATTACTAATAATTTTTCTATTATAAAGTAATGTTAAAAGGAGGTGATTTGTATGTTCAGTCTTGTACCATGGAAGAAAGGGAGAGAAAACCAAATCGAACTTTTTCGAAAAGAACTGGACAGCCTGTTTGATCGATTTTGGAGAAAAGACCTTTTACCGGCCACGGAAAGCATGTTTGATACGGGTTGGTTTCCCAGTGTCGATGTAAGCGAAGGGAAAAAGGATATTACCGTGAAAGCGGAAATACCGGGAATGGATCCAAAAGACATCGATATTTCCTTGGAAGACCGGTGGCTTAGAATAAAGGGAGAAAAAAAGCAAGAAGAAGAGGAGAAGGACGAAAATTTCCACCGTATCGAACGCTCCTATGGGTACTTCAATCGAACCATCGAACTACCGGCAGAGGTGGATGCATCCGATGTTGATGCTTCCTACAAGAATGGTGTGTTGAAAATCAAGCTAAAGAAAGTCAAAGAATCCGAGCCGAGGAAAATTAAAATCAAATCGGAATAATTCCGTTTACCAGAATTTTGTCCCTCAACCCTCAATAGGGGTGCTCGAAAGGAATTTCCTTAATAATTGAGGGGTCTGTAAGGCCCTGGAGGTTTAATTGATGTGCCTCCAGGGCCGATAGAGGCATCTGTCGTCACATCCATGATGGGCCTGCAAATCGGGTTGGGATTCGCTCCATCAGCCGGATGGGCGCTGGGTAACAGGCTTCGGGCTGCAACCATTGGGATCTTAACGCGAGTTCAACCGCAGAATTGCCACCACAAACATCCTCACTGGACAAAAATTCAAATAATTTGTAAATTTCCGCCTGGTCATAATCGTTTGTTTTCCACGGTTTTTGAGGTGGACACGAAAACACTTGACACTGGAAGAATCCCATACTATATTCCCATCTAGATATTTAATGGAGAACCGCCATGAAACAGTTCATCAAGGTGATGAAAGCCCTTTCAGATCCCAACCGGGTTAAGATCATCAAGCTTTTGCAACAAAAGGTCATGTGCGTATGCGAGCTTCAGGCAGCCTTGGAGATCGCCCAGCCGAGTGTGTCCAAGCATCTCAAGATACTGGAAGAAGCCGGATTGGTGGAATACCGAAAAGAAGGCTTGTGGGTCAATTATTATTTAAGCGACGGAAAAAACAGCCCTTATGCCGCCAGTCTGCTGGGCAATTTGAGACACTGGTTGAACGAGGATCCTGAAATATCCGAGCTTATTGCAAAAGTCCCGCATCTAAACCGGGAGAAGATTTGCAGCAGGTAATTTTTGAAACACTATTATATTCTTATATAGGCATTCAAATATCTAGCGCCACAGCAACCGAGGATGTAACCACATGAAAGAGCGAACCAAACTGATGCTGATCGTATGCTCGTTCCTTGTAAGCTACTACCTGCCTTGGAATCATCCCGTCATCCGGCAGGCAGGCCTGGAGGCATTCATGATGCTCCAGGAATATGCCAGGGAGCACGTGTTGACCTGCCTGATTCCGGCCTTTTTCATTGCCGGCGCCATCGCGGTGTTCGTCTCTCAGGCATCGGTACTTAAGTATTTTGGACCACAGGCCAAAAAAGTGCTCTCTTACTCTGTGGCAAGCGTGTCGGGAACCATCCTGGCGGTCTGCTCCTGCACGGTGCTGCCGCTTTTTGCAGGTATTTACACCCGGGGAGCAGGTATCGGTCCGGCCACCGCCTTTCTGTACTCGGGACCCGCCATCAATGTGCTGGCCATTACGCTGACGGCAAAAATACTGGGCTGGCAATTGGGGCTGGCACGCGCGCTCGGAGCGATATTGTTTGCGGTGGTGACCGGATTATTGATGGCCGTTATTTTCAGAAAAGACGATGCAGCGCGTAGCCAGGGTCAGATCTATGTACCTGAGACAGGTGCTAAAGAACGGACCCTTGCCCAGGATGCCGCCTATATCGGCACCATGGTTCTCATATTGATCTTCGCCGCCTTTGCGAAACCCGCTCAAGAATCTACTGGCCTTTGGCCTGCCCTCTATGCCGTCAAGTGGTATATCACTGCAGGGCTGCTGATCATTCTTGGAATCATGCTGAAAATGTGGTTTAAACAACAAGAACGCAAAGACTGGATCGATTCCACCTGGGGATTCATGAAACAGATTTTCCCTCTGCTTGGCGGAGGGGTACTGGTAGCCGGGTTTATGCTGGGAAGACCCGGGCATCCGGCGCTGATTCCTGAACACTACATCCAGGCGCTTGTGGGCGGAAACTCCCTTTCGGCAAATCTGGCGGCCGCAGTTGCCGGGGCGTTGATGTATTTTGCCACCTTGACCGAGGTGCCCATTCTGCAGGGACTTCTAGGCGCCGGCATGGGCAAGGGGCCTGCCCTGGCCCTGCTGCTGGCGGGCCCGGCGCTTTCGCTACCGAACATGCTGGTTATCGGCGGAGTGATGGGAATCAAGAAAACGGTCACATTCTGCAGCATCATCGTCATCATGTCCACCATCGCTGGGATGCTTTACGGAAACCTAACCGGTTGAATCGGTACGGTCTTGCTGGGCAGGATACGAAAAATACGCTATAATCTGTTGCCAGGAAATCAGAATAGGATGGATCCTGCTCAAGATCTGCTTCGATGGAGAAGAGGCGTTGAGTCCATGAGAAAAGCACAAATGAATGCGGGGGTTGTTTGAAAAGAAAAGGCAATTATGGAAGATGTGAGCAGTGCAAAACGCTTGTTGATGACCCTGGCGCTTAACTTCATCATACCGGCCGCTCAGATCGTCGGTGGAATCATTTCAAACAGTGTTGCGCTGATCTCTGACGCCATGCACAATTTCAGCGATTTTACCGCTGTGTTGATCTCTTATGTAGCCTTTAAAATCGGCCAACGGGGCGCTTCGGCCGAAAACACCTTTGGATATCGAAGGGCTGAAGTCATGGCCGCCCTGATCAATGGAGCGATTTTGGTGGGAGCCTCCATTTTCATCGTATATGAGGCGGTCGGACGGTTTCAGAATCCGCAACCGGTGTTGGGTAAAATCGTGATGGTTCTTGCGGCAGTGGGCATCCTGGGAAACGGATTTTCAGCCCTGTTGCTGCATCGGGACGCCAAGCACAACCTCAATATCCGCGGTGCATTTCTTCACATGATGGGAGATTTGCTTACATCGGTGGTGGTGCTGATCAACGGCATGATTCTGGTATTCAGACCCTGGTATTGGCTGGATCCACTGTTGTCCATGCTGATCGTGCTGTTTATTTTAAAAAACTGCTGGGATATCCTTCGAGAAGCCACCGGGGTATTGATGAATGCCACCCCCAAGGGTTTGGATATCGCCAAGGTAAAAGATTTTCTTGAAAAAATTCCAGGAGTTCGCTCCGTGCATTACCTTCATGCATGGAATGTGTCCTCACCGAGTATCGCCTTTTCATGCCATGTTCAGGTTGAAGACCAGGCCGTTAGCAAAACCGAAGTTCTGGTCGAAAAGATTCGTCATGAACTTTACCATCGTTTCGGCATCGACCACCCCGTCTTGCAGTTTGAAACCATCCAGTGCGGAAACGGGGGGCTGCTATGCGAGATTTCTTGTTCCGGAAAATTAAATTCAGGCCATACGATTTTGAAAAGAATCCATGCTAAAATCATAAAGGAGGCCGCATGGAAAAGCCAGAAGACGGTCGATGTGGATCCGGCTCTTCCTTTTTGAACCAGCCCGGGACCTCCTGTACTCTCACATCGCTTCCGTCATCGCACTGCTGTACGATTTTGGAAAGCATACGGGAAGGGGTCTTTACCATCGATTCTAATAAAAAAATCATTTACTTAAACCCCGCAGCCGAGGCGATTACCGGCTTTACCGGCAAGGAAGCCAAAGGACAGTATTGTTTCGACATTTTCCGGGCAGATATCTGTGAAAACGAATGTCCGATGGACAAGGTGCTGGCTGGGAAAAACCCGGAACCCAACCCCCATGTGTCCATCATCACCCAGGCAGGGAAAAAGAAACCCATCAGCATCTATTTTTCGGTGCTGAAAGATGAAAGCGGCCGGGTGATCGGCGGGGTGGAGGTCTTCTCCGACCTTTCCAAGTTCGAACAGCTAAGAAGGCAACTGACCAAAAGTTACACGCATGAGGACATCATTGGGGTTCACCCAAAGATGAAAGAAATCCTATCCATGCTGCCCGACATTGCCGAAAGCGAAAGCCCCGTGCTGGTCGAGGGCCCCACCGGTTCGGGCAAGGAACTGATCGCCCGAGCCGTTCATAACTTGAGCCCCCGGAAAAACGGAGCTTTCATACCAGTAAACTGCGCGGCGCTGCCCGATACCCTGCTGGAGTCAGAGCTGTTTGGATTCGCAAAGGGAGCCTTTACCGGTGCGGTGAAAAGCAAGGTGGGCCGCTTCAAACTCGCCGACAGGGGTACGTTGTTCCTGGATGAAATCGGCAATACCTCTGAAAGCTTTCAGGCCGACCTGTTGCGGGTTTTGGAAAACGGCGAGTATATCCCCCTGGGGGATACCCGGCCCGTCAAGACGAATTTCAGGGTGGTTGCCGCAACCAACGCGGAACTGAAAAACCGGGTGCAGGAGGGACGGTTTAGGGAAGACCTGTACTACCGGTTGTGCGTGGCGAAAATAAGCCTTCCCCCTTTGAAAGAAAGAAAAGAAGACATCCCTCTTTTGATCCATCATTTTATCCAGAAATTCAATCTTCGCAAGAGAAAAGCCATCCAGGGTGTTTCGCCCGAGGTTTTGTCCTTTCTTATGGCCCATTCCTTTCCAGGAAATATTCGGGAACTTGAAAACATCATCGAATACGCATTTATCTTCTGCAAAGGCGAGACGATTGAAATGTGGCACCTGCCCCAGGACCTGATCGAAGGTGCTGGCGGCAACGATTCCATGGATTTAAATGAAGAAGAGCAGAACGAGGCCTGGAGGATACGACTGTTGCTGCAGCGCTATCCTCGCAACCGGCAGCTTGTTGCTCGAAGCCTGGGCATCAGTCGCACCAGTCTGTGGCGGAAAATGAAAAAATACGGCCTGCTCACCTCTTCTTCTTGAAACATTTCCTGAAACGGTTTCATTTTTTTTCAACCCTCATAGGCGCACTCCCCCATTCTCACCTTTGTTCATATCAATCCAATCTATGGATTTTAAATGAAAAATATTTTTATGTGCTCCTGTAAATGCCGGGCAACCTTCGAATCGGGATGCCCTCAATACCCGAATCGGCTCCGCTTTGGCTTTCTGGATAACCGGCACACGGTCTCCTTAATATTCTGAAACGGTAAAGGGTTGAAAAATTGGCGGAAAAAAATTGACTTTCACGACGCTAAATATTATATTCCTGATTAAGAATATGTAATATATGTCATAGTTTTCTCACAGATGATTCTTTCTGATGTGGAAAAGAGATGGTTTATAAGAAAAAATTGTAATTTAAGGGAAAATAAACAGATATATGATAAAAAACTAATGAACAGGAAAAAGAAACCGGTTTCTATTGGTTTTAATTTTTGTTCCATTACATAACTAAATAATTATATTCTTATTTAAATGGCGGTTTTTGTTTCCCTCTAACAAAGCCTGTTTATTAACGATATCATGATAAGGAGAAGGAAAAATGAGTGATGAAAAGAAAATTCTGGAAGAGGCATTCAAGTTTCACGGCCATATCTGCTGGGCCAGTGCTGCCGGCACTCGTGCCGGGCTGGCGGCGTTACGAACACTGGGGGTAAAGCGCGCCGGCGCATCCGGTGACCTGCACTGCATCCTCGAGATCGGCGAAAACCACGGGGCCCAGTGTTTTGCGGATGGCGTCCAGTACAGCACCGGTTGCACCCTAGGTAAATGGAATATTGAAAAAACAGGCTGGGGCAAACTGGCCTTCACGCTGATCGACAAGAAAAACCAGAAGGCGGTGCGGGTGTCCTACAGGCCAGGCCCTCATCATAAAAAGGTTGCTGAGTCCAGTTTCATGAGAAAGCGGGGACAGGGAATCCCACCGACCGAAATCCCAGAGGAAGAAGCCTGGGAAATGGTGGACATCATCTGGGAGACTCCGGAAAACGAAATCCTCACCATCGGGGATGTCCACCCCTATGAATGGGAAGAATTCGGAGAGATCCTGGGCTTGGTGCCGTGTGATCAGTGCGGGGAGTTGGTTTCCAAGGTCTATTTGCGCGTGGTCGGCAAAAGCCACATGTGTATTCCCTGCTCGGGGTATGAGCGGTAGACAGCATGGTAGACACAAAAAATGAAAGGCCGAAAGAATGATCACTGCTATTGCCGGGGCCATCACCTTTATTTTTACGGCGCTGCTGACCATAGCGGGAGTGGGTGCGGCATTTATCCTGATTCCGGTGTTTATCGCACTGGGCATCGATGTTCATATTGCCATGGCAACCGCCCTTTTGCTCAATTCCATCGCCATGATCTTCGCCTCGTATCGGTTTATCAAAAACAAGCTGGTCATGTGGAAAGTGGCCATTCCCATTCTCATTGTCGCCACCGCCCTTTCACCAGTGGGCGCTTATGTCAGTGTGGGTTTGAACCGCGAGTTGTTGCTCTGGCTTTTTGTCGGGTTTTTGCTTTTTGCAGCCGGCATGATGCTTTTTTATAAACCCAAGCAAAAAGAAGAAGAAAGTTCTAAAAGCCGCCAGATCGTTTCGGGTGTGTCGGTCGGCGCATTCGCCGGTTTCTTGGGTGGCCTTCTGGGCGTCGGTGGCGGCAATTTCATCGTACCCGTCCTGGTGTGGCTGGGGTACAATCCCAAGAAGGCTTCGGCAACCACCTCATTTATTGTGATTTTTTCTTCATTTTCCGGCTTCTTGGGCCATGCCACAGTCGGCAACATCAGTGCACAGTTGTTGGGTTTTACCGCAGTCGGATCAGCCCTGGGGGCGATCGTCGGCGCTTGGCTGATGACCGAAAAACTTAAGCGCGAGCAGGTCAAACTCATCATTGGTATTGTTCTGCTAGGCATTGCCGCCAAGATGATATACAACCTGCTGACATGAGATACGATTGTTATGAGAGGTGTCCGACAACCAAAATATGGGAGAATTGGTGAAAGGAATATTTCGTATGAACTTAAAAACGGTTCATATTGTGCTGAATCCCGATGAAATCCAACACATGATGTCGATTGCCATGGACGAAAATCGGGAAGAGGCATTGTCTTTTATAAAGCAGACACTGCTCAAGCGCGTGGAAAAGGCCTTGCAGCGCCGCTGAGTGCCAGTATTCGAGGTCGGCTACGGCCCCGGTCAGACGGATCGCTTTGGATGATAAAGGGACTGTTTGTCAATCTCGGAAAGGAGGTCATCAAAAGAGGAATGTACATCGGAATCATATACTTATCGATCGCTTTTCTATTTTTGATTTTCTCCGCGATAAAAGACATCAGGAAAACCAAACAGGCACTGAAGGTCAGCGGCAAAATGGCCCTATCGATCTTTCCGGTGCTGATCTTTATTTTCATCCTGATGGGAGCTGTATCCGCACTCGTTTCCAAGGAAACGATCGCTTCATGGCTCGGATCAGACACCGGTGTCCTGGGAATTTTGATCGGGGAGTTGGTCGGATGTTTCGCCCTTGTCCAGCCGGCGGCCGTGTTTCCCTTCTCAGGCGTCCTGCATGACAGAGGCGCCGCCTACAGTTCGATCGTCGGTTTTGTCATGACCGCGATCCTGATCGGGGTGTCCACGCTCCCGCTTGAAATAAAGCTGTTTGGAAAAAATTTTACGATTGTGCGGAACGTCCTGACGTTCGTTTTGATTTTTCTTGTCGGAATCATCTTTGCGGCGATTTTGTGAAGGAGAAAAGCGATGAAGAAAATATTGAAAGATGCGCTGAAGTATGTCCTTGTGGCTGCAGCCGTATGGGGGATCATCGGTATGGTTTCTCCCGCAAAATGCATGCTGGTTGGAGAAGTCGCTTACGGCGCCTTTACCAAGGCCATCGATATCATAATCGCCGTGTTTCTGATGATCGGCTTAATCCAGGTATGGGTGAGTCCGCAAAAGCTGTCCAATCTCCTCGGAAAAGAGGCGGGGTGGAAGGCACTGGCGTTTGCCTCTACTGTGCCGCTATTTATCGGCAGCTCTCTTTTTACTATATTCCCCTTGCTGAAAACGTTGCGGGACAAGGGGGCGTCCATCGCCGCCGTCACGGCATTCATTGCAGCCTGGGGCGGGAAGGCACCGCTGCTTCCCCTGGAAATCGAGTTTCTGGGCTGGAAGTTTGCCGTCCTGCGAATCTGTCTGATCGTTCCGTTCGCGGTTTGCATAGGGCTGTTAAGCCAATGGATTCTGGAGAAGTGGGGATACCGGCATCCTGATTAAAACTCTCAGCAACGGAAAATTTCCGCTGGCCGCTACCGCAGAAGGATAACGAGGGGCGTTGTAAAAGTTGAGTAGTAGTTAGCGACAGGGGATTTCGATCGTTGTGGGTTGCGGCCCGATGGATTGCAAATTTACCGGAAAAATACGGAAATCTGAAACATTTTCTGAAACGGTTTCAGGTCTTGAAACGCACACCCTTGTCTCCTCCTATTTCCATCCTTGCCTATATTAGTACAACTAAACGACCCTCGTCTGTAAGACGAGGGGTTTAAGAGGTGTCGATTTGAAATCGACTGTCATCTGCGACGGGTTCACCTTCCTGCTCCTCGATATATTGCTGTATCATTTCGTCAGTAATATTGCCCGAGCTGACCGCCAGATATCCTCTGGCCCAAAGGTGTCTCCCCCAAAATTGTTTCCGCAGATGTGGAAATTCCGACAGCAGAATTCGCGAGCTTATGCCTTTCAACCATTGCATAATTTTGCTGACATTTTGCGTCGGTCGATACGATATGAACATGTGGATATGGTCACTGGATACTTTTCCCGTGATAATATCAAGCTCATGCTCAATCGCGATTTGTCGCAATACGTCCCTGGCACGAATAGCAACTTGGCCAGTCAATACCCGTTTGCGGTACTTCGGAATCCAAATTAAATGTACCTTAAGATCGGTTTTGGTGTGTGCTCCAAGTTTATAACGTCGCATAGCGACATCTTATAACCTTTTCTTCGCCTAAAGGCGAGGGGTTTCCACCATCCCCGAGAGGGACACTAATTGATATTACAGATAAAATTATTTTCCTGTATCGGCACCGGTCTGGCATTCTGTCTGCATAAATAATCTGTAAACGACTTTAGATCTTTCAGCCCTTCAGCGGTCATTTTGATTGAAGCCGAAAACAAGAATCTTCTCGCTCAATTTTATAACGAAGACAACTGCCGTTGGAGTGGGTGCTGGGAAGCTAAAACAAGGGACCTGTTCAAACAGGGTCCGAAAAGAAAGGAGGTGAGGCACGATGTGGCAAGGATGGATAAATGGGATTTTGGGGCTATGGGTTATTGTATCCGCTTTTGTTGTCGCCGGAAGCAAAACGGGTAATATGGCAAACGATCTGATTGCCGGAATTGTTCTGCTGGTGCTGGGGCTTTGGGCCGGGGCGAATCACAAAAGCTGGCAGGAGTGGGTCATAGCAATCGTCGGCGCATGGATGATTTTTGCAGGTATTTGGTTTCCGTCAAGCTACGGTGGAAATATGGCAAATGACCTTATAGCGGGTATCATTGTCGCCATAGCGGGGTTCTGGTCTGTACTTGCGTCAGCACCCGGACCCAGAAAAGTTCAACAAGGATAGCTGCCGGTCGTCTTCTCCCTTCCCCTTTTTCTTCCTCTTATAGGGAAGGGAGAGATGGCCACTGACGCCGAGTCCTTCTTATGAATTTACCGTGGATAAATTGATCTTCATTTACATAATCATTTTTGTCCTGGCAATCTTAATGACGATGACAGGCATATGAGTCGCTGGAATACATTTTAGACATGCCATTTGGTGTCCGCTTTGGTGTCCACTTGGATCTTTATGAATGGTTTCAAGCTTCGGTGATGATGCAGGCCGAATGCTGGTAGCCGACCTCAACCGGTCAATTTGGTCAAAATTGCCAAAGAATCTTGCAATTCATTCCTGAGCAAACTACGTACCGGCTGAAGCTGGCAGCTTTAGGGGTCAAGGGTTCGAGGATTTAAGGATTCAAGTGAAACAGACAAGCATCCGCACAACCCTTGACCCTTTGACTCCTTGAAACCTCGTACCCTATATAGCAGAAATTAAACTGAAGTCTTCGCCTAAAGGCGAGGGTTTTTCTCCCATTCCCCGAAGGGGACAATAAGACAAGATGGTTTTTTTAAATTTGAAACGCTCGATTTAGGTGCGATTTATGTGTATGCACCCGCCCACAGCGAATCCAGAAACTCTTGGTACGGCAGGACAACGACTTTTCCGATTTTTCGAATGCGAGGCTCTAGGCTGACACACAGATATCGTTTCAGTTTTTTTTCTTCAGCGATCGCCTGCAGGGATTTTAGTTCGCTGGATGAAAGGTTCTGCTTGGCTTTCACTTCTATGGCGGTATGGTCGCCGATGATAAAATCCACCTCAAAGCCCGAAGTGGAGCGCCAGTAGCTGAGAGATTCGCTGGACTGGTAGTCCCTGTAACTGATGAGTTCATGCAGGAGGTATGATTCGAATGCCTCACCGAACTCGGGTGTGCCCGGGCGAAAATCCCGCTCCTGCAACGCGGCGAGGACACCGATATCGAAAAAATAGTACTTGGATGAGGCCAGCGGCTTTCTTTTTTTTGATTTGCGCCAGGCGGGAATTTCATGCAGGATCAGCGTATCCTTTAAGATTTCGAAGTACTCGTATACGGTTGTCCGGGCGACCTGGGCATCGTTGGCAACCTTGGTGAAGTTTACGATGGTCGCATTGCAGAAGGCGGCCGTCCGCAAGAATCGGCTGAAAGCCGGAATGTTGCGGGTTGCGCCTTCGGCGACAATTTCCTGTTGCAGGTATGAACCGGCATAGGCTTGCAGGTCCGCCCTGGGATCGTCCGAAAAATAGATCGAAGGCAGCAATCCGCACTTCACCGCGCGGAGCAGATCGAAGCGGGTTCCCAGTTCCTTGGATGTGAGCGGATGAAGATGTCTGGTTCGTGCTCGGCCGCCCAACAAGTTCACGCCGCCCCGGCGAAGCTTCCGGGCGCTGGAACCGGTCAGCAGAAAGCGGATGCCGCGCGTTTCGATGAGACGATGAACTTCGTTGAGCAGCTCGGGAATACGCTGGATTTCGTCGATGACAACGATGCGATCCCGTGGTGCAATTTCTTCAGCGATGCGTCCCGGATTGCGACTCAAGGCCAGGTAGACGGATGAATCCAGTAGATCGTAAACCCGCACGCCTTCCAGAGTGTGGCGAATCAAAGACGTTTTTCCAGTCTGGCGAGGTCCGAACAGAAAGTGCGATTTTTTTCCCAGCAGATCATTTAAGTTCACGATCCGGTCAATGTATGGTGGACTCTCAATGATAATTTTATTTGACTCTTTCATCGTCATATTTCATGACATATGACGAAACCGTTGTCAATATATTCTTGTATCCAGAAGGGAACATCCTATAATCATGCTGTCAAGTAAGAAATTCAAAAATTTTTTATGCCATAAAATCAGCAAGTTAAGCTTTATAACATTTTAAGGCCGCACCCCCTCCTAATAGCTTTTTGGCAAAAAATTCGGCGATTCTCCCACTATTGTGAACATCACCTCTGATCGTTACGATTATCCGGCCTTACTGTCTAAACCAGCAGTGCCCATCATCCCCTATCCAGAGTCTTAAGTTCAGTGAGAGGCCCTCAATTGTCCCGCCAGAGTTCTTTCCCCTCAACGTCTATATAAACGGGCTCTCTCGCCGAAGATGAAACCATCGATTAATCGGTATTTATGTATGCCGGATCAAACGGCTGCTGTTTCTTCATCAATGTCCAGGCAATCACCAGCATCTTCGCCGCCAGTTTAACCCGCATTTTGGTCTTGATTCCCCGCTCCCGTTCTCTTCCTTTCAGCATCGATGTAAAATAGACCCTGAATAGATCGGTTCTTGCTGCAGCCACATTCGCCGCCTGATACAACGCATAGCGTAGCTGCCCATTGCCTTTTTTGGAAATCACCGCTACCGCTTTATCACTTCGCTTTCCACTTCTGTTCGCACACAGATCAAAACCAGCGCTTTTCAACAGTTGTTTGCGGTTTTTAAATCGAAACGGATCACCTATCGCCGAAAGCACCGTGGCCGATACATAAGGCCCAAAACCGCAAATGGTTAAAAGATAACCGTATGGATCAAATTCAAGACAAATCTCTTCTATCAACTCATCTGTTTTCTTTATCTGCTCGCCTACCCCTCTGAGCTTCTCAACAAGTAGATCAGCTTCATACTCCCCTGCAGCATCCATGGGACATCCTACGGATTGTTTGGATAGATCATAGATCTTCCGAAGCCTCAAACTCTGGGCTACCCCACGGCAACCCGTGGTCACCATGTGAAAAAACTCTCCAAACTGAAGCGCTGCAATCATCTTCGGATCCAAACACCACTGCACGATCCGAAGCGTTTCACTCTCACAGCCGCTGTAAAACCTGTCAAGCTCCGGAAAATACTTTGCCACCAGATTGTTCCTGATCCGCACCTTAATGCCATGGGCTTCTTTCTTAAGACGCCTGCGCAATGAAAGCAGCGATCGAAGTTCAATGATACCCCGGCAGGGAAGATCATAGTATTGGCATCTTCCCCTTGAAATCAAATCTGCTATGTTCGCCCCATCCTTTGTATCATTCTTATCCCATCGCCCATCTAACAGCTGACGGTTGTTTTTTACTGCCTGAGCGGAAACCAACACCACGGTTATCCCGCGCTGAATTAAATACTGCCCCAGCGGCTTATGATAGTTGCCCGTGGGCTCCATACCATAGACAACTTTCGATAACCCATGTTGAATCTTCATCTGCTCTGCTGTCTTCAATAACCGGGAAAATCCCTCAAGATCATTGCTAAAGACCAACTTGCGAAAAAGACAAATGCCCGTAGCCGTTCCCATAAACGCTCGGTGCCTGTCTTTGCCGATGTCGATCCCCACAACCAGGTACAGCTCAGAGCCTGGGATCTCTTTGATAAATTGACAATACTCTCTGCGTCTGATAACCTCTTGATTGCTCATGATAACCTCCTTTTAGCTTAAAGGTTTCTATTTGCCTGCCTTTATGCTATCAGGAGGTTATTTTTTTGTGCAATGACCTCAGTCATCCCTTATCTGCTCTGATTATCGTATCCTTGGGGGTGTAACCCTATGATGGTTTATTATATAATGGGTATTCATATATTGATATGAACCGTTTTCTTGTCAATATCAATCACGCTCAACGGCACAGGAAAACAACACATTATGCCTTGAACGATTATCAATGTTACGCTATATGTTTTAGCCAGCAATACTTTATCAATATATCAATGCCCGTCCCCGATTTTCATAATATATCAATGCCCGTCCCCGATTTTCATAAGTTTAGAAATCGTAGATTGCTATCTTATTGCTTGCCTGGAAAGAGACTCTCAGGGTATTTTGTATAGTTATGATCGGGATTTTGATAAATTCAAAATCACACGCAAAGAACCTTGAATCGAGTCAAAAAATACCCCATCAGGATTAGCTAGCCGTTCTTCTTCCTGTCTTAACTTTCAGCCTGTGGCGAATCGATGAAACCCGGAACTTACCCATTCCGTGACAACAGAAGAGCTGCCGATGACGAAAAAAAATGCTTTTTTACCAAAATAACCGCAAAAAGGCAGGAATTTGAAACGTTTCATGAAACGGTTTCACCCGATGAAACGAAACGGGAATCGATTTTTTCCTTCATGTCCTTTTGACAAATCGTATATTATGCCAATTTTATTCGATATTTTTTTTGTTTGCTCGTACCACCACCGTGGCACATCCTTTGCTCTCCCCTTAATTAATTAAACGAATAAATATCGAGTACCATCGTAAATAGAGGGTTTGGAATGAAGATTGCCATCCCGCTGTAAAGGGATCGGGTCGCACCCCATTGTGGAACCGCATCGACTGTTCTGCTCATTGACATTCAAGGAGACTCGACTTTGCAGGAGTTCCGTTGCGAGGTCGGCGGAAAGATTGCCCTGGAGGCGGCCCGGAGACTTTTTGAGACTGGGGTCAGCACCCTTATCTGCGGCGGAATTGAAACCTATTTTAAGGACTGGCTGATTCGAAAAGCAGTAACGGTGCTCGACAACCAGAGGGAGCCGGTCTGGGAGGTGATCCGAAATACCAGAGCACATTTTACCCATCCGGGGGCCGAGGAAATCTTTACGGTCCACAGCGATAGGATGGACGCCTATGCCGAGGGCTGGGGAGGTTCGGCGGATTTTTCCGCGAGACGGAATATTGGTCGGGTAGACAAGAGGAAGAGCAGATGGACCTTTGTTCGACATCTGCTTGCGGGGTATCACACGCAGGATGATCCATAAAGCAATAATGGAAAAAATTGAGACACCAGGCAATCTCTGGGGTTATTTTGAGTATGGTTACCTGATGGACCCGTTATCATAGAGAAGAAGTAAAAAAAGGAGGGAACTTGAAATGGAAGAAAAGAAAATGAGCATAGAAGAGATTCTGAAAATGATGGAACAAGGACTGGGAGAGGAGCCGAAGCCCATGGTATTGATGTCGAAACTGATTCCCGAGTGGATCCCCCGGCAGGCGCAGGACCGGAAGTTCGTGATGGATCTTCCCAACATTCCACCCAAATACAAGCACCTGATCATGATCGGGGTGGCTGCCGCAGTAAGCAGCCATATGTGCACGGAGACCTTCATTAAGCTGGCAAAGCGATCCGGGGTCAGCCGGGAGGAAATCGCGGAAGCCATCCTTACGGCCCGATTTGCCCTGGGGTCGACGGTTTTTGCCGCTGCAACCGAGGGGATGGAATACCTGATCGATAATTGAAGGCCCTGCAGCCCTGCGGAATGGGATCTGCGCCGTGTTGTGCCGTAGCCTATGGCGAAGCCCAATTCGCTACGACAAGCTACGGGGAATGCGCTCGCTGGATCGGTTCATAGCCAGCTCATATTGATAATGTCTAAAGCGCGGAAATAGAAGACCCGAGAAAGTCGAACCGCCGGCCGATAATATGAAGGAGAACAGCGGAACATGGAAAAAATAGAAGCACAGGTCTGTGATATGGGGAATCGGATGGCATCCATCGTGAATCTTTCTTTTGCTGCCGTGGGCGTTCGGCTGCTTGCGGACGGAAGCGAGTATCCGAACGGCGCAGAGCGGCTTGAACATCATCGGTATTGCCAGGCGCTGATGAAGGCCAGAGGCGGGATGAACGTGACGCTGGACGGTGTGGGCATATCCTGCCCGGCAGCGGCAAGCGCCTTCGGCTTCCGCCCGCTTCCGCCGCCCCTTCAGTCCGGAAAAGGGCTTGTGGGATTCGGCATCGTATCCAAAGCGGAGGTGGGGCAAAAGATGTTCCTGGAGATGCCCCGGCTTGATCCCGGTGAGATTCAACGGATACACCTATTCCCGCTGAATCGAGCCGAATATTTGCCCGATGTAGTGGTGGTGGAAGATGAGGTGGAGAAGCTAATGTGGATTGTGCTTTCCTACCTTCACGCCATGGATGGCGACCGGGTCGAAAGCACCACTGCGGTGCTTCAGGCCACCTGCGTGGATGCCACCGTCATCCCCTATAAACAGGATCGGCTTAACTTCAGCTATGGATGCTACGGGTGCCGGGATGCCACCGATATCGGCGGGCATGAAACCGTTCTAGGGTTTCCAGGATTCATGCTGCCGGCGATCGTCGAGCATCTCGAATTTCTGAAAAACAAGGCAATTCCCACCTCCCGCTCCAAAAAAGCGCTGGCTTCTCTTCGCCGGGATGAATACAGGCAGGACGGCAAGGTATGTTAGACTTAACAGGAGAGGCAGCCGACTTTTTCGGAATACGGTTCATTCTCTGAGGATAAAACTGAATCGATATGGAAAGGGCTTTCCATGGGCAAACAGGAAACCGGCGACACTGCCTGGAGCCTGCAGCAGAGAACAGTGCTGGTAGGCGTCGATTTTTCGGAGTGCTCCCGGTCGGCCTTTAACAAGGCGCGCGAGTGGTTAAACGGCTACAGGGGCCGGATTGTCGTGCTTCATGTGATCGATAAGAGTTTTACGGATAAATGCATCCAGCACAAACTGGGAACCGAAGCGCAGATCAAAAAATCCCTCTTTCTTGAGGCCAAGGCAAAATTAAAAGAATTCCTCGACTTGGAACCCGCAGCCGAGGTACCCGTGGAGGTGCTGGTGTGCGAAGGTGTCCCCTTTATGGAGATCAACAAAAAGGCGCTGGAATATCAGGCCGACCTGATCGTGATCGGAAGATGCGGCAGGGCTGCGGATATGGACACCTTGTTTTTCGGCAGTACTGCGGAACGGGTGTTGCGGTTTATCACCCGACCCGTACTGTGTGTTCCGCCGGATACGGAGTATCGCAGGGGCTGAAAAGAAGAAATCCTTCGGATCGACGTCGAACCGGGCGGAAAAAGGGAGACAGAAGATGGGTCATTTTCCCAACCGCTGGCGGGTGTTTGATTATTTAAGGGTCGGCCTGCAGGGTATGCCGACCCGGTCCCTGGGCGGCATCGATGTTACCTACCGGTGCAATCTCAGGTGCCGTCACTGCTATTTTATAAAGCAAAATTACCGGGAAGAGCTGTCCACCGAAGAATGGACGGCAAAGTTTGAATCGCTCAAAAAAGAGGGATTTCCTTTCTACATCTGCGGCTGGATTGGTGGGGAACCCCTGCTGCGCAAAGACCTGATCGAAAAGGGGAGGCGTTATTTCAAGAGCAACGTGGTTTTCACAAACGGCACCATCGAGCTTCCCGACTGGCCGGATCTTACTTTTTCCGTATCCATCCACGGCACGGAGCCGTATTACTACCGGATGACCGGAGCGGCCCGGGGGACCTATGAACGCGTCAAAGAATACGCGAATCGACCCGACCTCAAGGTGATCGTTGCCTGCTGTGTGACCCGGCTCAATTTTTCCTGTATCGGGGAGATGGTAGAGGAATGGAGCCGGACGGCGGTCAAAGGCATTGTGTTTGAATTCTATACGCCCATGCGCGGGGAGGGAGACCGCCTCTGGCTCCGTCCCCAGGAGCGGGACAGGATCATCGCTCAACTTGAATCCTTAAGAAAACTGTACGGTGCGTTCATCTGGATCAGCCCCCGCATCTATCGGCTCATGCGATCGGACAGGGCCGCGCAAATTACGACAAACTGCCCTTTTCCGAAGATCGGCTTCAGCTTCGACCCCATGGGCCGATCTAAGATTCCGTGTCAGTTGGGGCCGCTTGCAGATTGCGAACGCTGCGGATGCATTCTGCCGTTTTTCTCCATGCTGCTGACCCACCGGACCTTGATGGTTCCGGAGTTTAGCGCACGGGTAAGCAGACGGTTCAAACATCGATGAAGCGCCGTGGAGGCAAGGTCATGAAACAGGGAGTCCGATAGAGATGATTGAAGATACCGGCACAGTTCTGGAAATTGATGGTGACAGGGCATCGGTGATCGTGGAGCGGAGTTCCAACTGTCTCATGTGCGGCTTTCAGGAGGCGGAGCGGTTGGCGCCCGGGGGGAAACCCGTATTTGAGACATTAAACACGGCGGGCGCAAGTATCGGAGACAGGGTAAAAATACAGGTGGCGGCGGTGGCCTGCGTGAAGGCCCTGATTTGGGTTTTCGGAATTCCCATTTTGCTTTTGATAGCCGGTACGTTGCTGGGTGGGCATATCTCAAGAAGCCTCGGAAAGTCTTCAGATGCTTTAAGCGCGCTGCTCGGAACCGGCGGATTGATCATCGGGATGTCAGTGTTGTTTCTCTTTCGCAAAAAATTGAACAAAAAGAAATATATGCCCGTAATCGTGGAGGTTATCAAAAGGAATGCCGCTTCTTGAAATCGAGAATATCATTTGCCGGATAGAAGAAAAAGAGCTGCTTTCAGGGTTAACCCTGTCCATGGAACGGGGAGAGGTCCATGCGCTTCTCGGGCCAAACGGCGCAGGAAAGAGCACCCTTGCTTATACCATTATGGGGTGCGAAGGATGTGCGGTACACGCCGGCAAAATATGCTTTGATCACAGGGTTATCAACGCCCTTGCGATCCATGAAAGGGCCCGGCTCGGTATCACCCTGGCATGGCAGGAGCCGGTGAGGTTTGAGGGAATATCCATAAGGGATTATCTCACCGTTAAAAGACCCGGTATCGATCCCTGCGATTGCCTGAAGCGGGTCGGTCTTGCCCCCGAGGCTTTTCTGCATAGAATGCTGGACGCTTCCCTCAGCGGAGGCGAGAGAAAGAGGATAGAACTTGCCTCCGTGCTCGCCCTGAATCCCCGGCTGGCCATACTCGATGAACCCGATTCGGGCATCGATATGCTTTCCGCACAGGATATCCTAAACGTCATTGCGGAGTTCAGAAAAAACGGCGCCTCCGTACTTCTCATTACTCACAAGGAACAAATTGTCGAAATCGCAGACAACGCCTCCCTCCTTTGCCGGGGCAGAATCGTGTGCACCGGCAACCCGGCTAAGGTCGTCGCATACTATCAATCGAAGAGCGGTTCTGTCTGTGAAGAAGAGGCCTGTCTTTATGTCTGAGCTTGATGAACTGATGACGGCATTCGGAGAGGCCGGGGGAGATCGGGGCATCCTTGGGAACCAGGAGATCGCTCATTTGGTGGCAGGCGACCATAAGATTTTGAGTGCAAGGGAGATCGACGGCATTAAGGTTCAGGCGAAGGAAACGCTTGCCGGCCTCAGGGTGCGGATAATCGTTAAAAAGGGGGTAACGTTGAGGCATCCGGTTCACACCTGCTTTGGAATCCTACACAGGAAGGGAACCCAGAAGGTTAAAATGGATATCCGGATTGAAGAAGATGCGTCTGCAAGTTTCGTTGTCCATTGCGTTTTTCCGAGGGCGGAGCGTATCAAGCACATCATGGATGCAAGGGTGGAAATTTGTGAAGGCGCTCACATGAGCTACTCGGAAACGCATTTCCACGGGCTTTTCGGCGGCATCAGTGTCGTGCCGAAGTCGGTTGTGAAAGTCGGCAGAAACGGAAAATATTTTACTGATTTTACGCTCATTGCCGGTCGGGTCGGAAGCCTTGGCATCGACTACCGGGTGGATGCGGGTGAAAACGCCGTGGCCGAATTGGCTGCAAAGGTATTCGGTCATGCCGACGACAGAATAAAGATAAAGGAGCAAATCGTCCTGGCCGGAGAGAATGCAAGGGGGCTCGTAAAGACACGGGTTGCACTTGAAGATGAAGCGTTAGCGGAAATTACAGGTGTCAGCGAGGGGAAGGCTGCCGGAGCCCGCGGACATGTGGATTGCCTTGAGATTGTCAAGGATAATGCGACGGCCAAGGCGATTCCCATTGTCAACGTCACCCATCCGCTTGCAAAAGTCACCCATGAGGCTGCGATCGGTAGTGTTGACAAAAGACAAATGGAAACCCTCATGGCACATGGGCTTACACCCGAAGAGGCGGTGGAGACGATTATCAAAGGGGTGCTCAGGTAAAAAATATAAGCATCGGCATGCGTGCTAAGTAATTCTTCGTAGGGAATGCGACTTGTGGAAACAAATCAAGATAGTATTCAAAATACCACTAAGGCTTTTTCAAAGGGTGTTGATTTCTTAAGAAGGCAATCACACAACTGGAAAGTAACTGTGGCGCGGACATCCATAGCGAGTTTTGTGTATCAAATGGTTTATCCCTACCAATCGATATATGCGATAGCTCTGAGTGCTTCAGCCACTCAACTGGGCATCATTAGCAGTGTGGGAATGGGCACGGCCGGTCTGCTGAGCCCCCTTGTCGGTTGCTGCTTGTGTCCTGCACGGCATTTATTGCCGGCATTGTCTGGGACACCATGGGCACGCAATATGTTTTTCTGACCGTTTTGGGGCTGGATATTATGATCCGATTGCCATTGCTCATCGGAATGCCCGAAACACAAAATTTAAAAAAATATGCGGAATCGCAATAACAGATCCACTATAACAAGTATTGATGAAGAGGCGACAGATCCATCGATAACAAGAGTTGGTAAAGAATTTATGGCATACCATACCTTCAGCCCCGCTTATACCGGTCTGATCGACCGGTTGAATCGCACCCCGAAGGGCGCCGCGCCGTCCGAGTTGCTGTATAAGATATTGAAGGTGCTTTTCAACGAGAAAGAGGCGGAATGGCTTGCGAAGTTTCCGATCCGGCCGTTTACGGTCCAAACCGCCGCCCGGGCCTGGAAGATGAACTCAGCCGCCGCCCGCAAGGTTCTGGATGGGCTGGCCGATCGCGGGGTTCTGGTGGATATTTTGATAGACGACGAGCGGTTTTACTGCCTGCCCCCGCCCATGGCCGGTTTTTTCGAGTTTTCCCTGATGCGGGTGCGCAATGATATCGACCAGAAAGTGCTGAGTGAGCTGTTTTATCGATACATCACCGTGGAAGAAGATTTTATCAGGGGGCTGATCGTCGGCGGTGAAACCCAGCAGGGGCGTATATTCGTAAACGAACCGACCCTTTCAAAAGAAAATGCATTGCATGTGCTGGATTACGAGCGGGCCGGCGAGGTGATTCGAGCCGCATCCCCTATCGGTGTGAGCCTCTGTTTCTGCCGCCGCAAAATGGCCCATTTGAATCGAGACTGCAATGCACCCAAGGAAATATGCATGACCTTTAACATGGCGGCCGCTTCTTTGATCCGACACGGGTTTGCCCGGCGATTGGAGGTTGCCGAGTGTCTGGATCTGCTTCAGAGGGTCTATACCGAAAATCTGGTTCAGTTCGGGGAAAACGTGCGCGAAGGGGTCAATTTCATCTGCAACTGCTGCAAGTGCTGCTGCGAGGCCATGGCCGCCGCCCGGCGCTTCGGATTGCTGCACCCGGTGCATACCACCCATTTCATCGCGCGGATTCGGATCGAAAACTGCACCGGCTGCGGAAAGTGCATTTCCCTGTGCCCGGTGGACGCCCTTGTACGCGTGGATGCCGGAAAGCATCATTTTTCTGTCCAACTCGATGAAAGCCTGTGTTTGGGATGCGGGGTCTGCGTTCGGGGCTGTCCAGCCGGGGGGGCGTAACCCATGTACCGTTTGAATTGAGATAAAGCCGTCGTGAACAGAGCAACCTTTTCCGGCAGAAACGATGATCCAGATATCCTACAGGTGCTGGAGGCCATACCCGACGCGGTGGTGGTTATCGATACCGATTTCACCGTTCGGTTGGTGAATGCTGGGTTTACCGCCCTGACGGGTGTGCCCCGGACACAGGCAATCGGTAAAAAGTGTTATGAGGTTTTTTCGGGAGATATGTGCCGGACGTCTGCTTGCCCGATGAACCGCATCGACAAGGGTGTGGAACAGCTTCGTTATGAAGGAGATAAACATTGCGCCTGTGGCCGAAGCGCACCCGGCATCATCACCGCCAGCGCCTACCGCACGCCTAGCGGCGAATTGTCTGGTGTGATCGAGATCGTCAGCGACATGACCCCACTTTACGAAAGCCGCGAGCGGTTTCGTAAAGCCATGGGAGGCGTGATCCAGGCCATGTCCCTGACTATCGAAAAACGGGACCCTTACACCGCCGGTCATCAGCGTCGGGTTACCAAGCTGTGCCGCGCCATCGCTGGTGAACTGGGCTTTTCCTGGGACCGCACACAGGGGTTACGCATGGCCGCGGCCATCCACGACCTGGGCAAGGTTCTCGTTCCTGCGGCCATCCTGAACAAGACGGGAGAGCTGTCCGAACAAGAAATGGCCATCATTCGGGAGCATCCCCGGACGGCTTACGAAATTTTAAAAAACATCGACTTCCCATGGCCCCTGGCGCAAACGATTTACCAGCACCACGAACGCATGGACGGCTCGGGATACCCGCAGGGTCTGAAGGGCGAGGCGATTTTGCTCGAGGCCCGAATCCTGGCGGTGGCCGACGTGGTGGATGCCATCTGTTGCTTTCGTCCCTATCGCCCGGCGGCGGGGCCGGAAGCTGCGCTGGCGGAATTAAGCGCCCTCCGTGAAACGTGCTATGATGCAGCGGTCGTGGATGCCTGCACAAAGGTTTTGACCGAAGGGAAGGTGAATTTGGGTGCCTGCCGGAACAAAAATCCCATAGGGTAGCCCGACTTAAAGAACTTAGTTCGCTTCGCTCACAATTGGAATAATGGAATAGTGAAATGATGGAATATTGGGTTTCTATTTCATCTCGTTGAAAAATATCACAACCCATGAGATAAACCAATCATGGAACGAAAAAATCAGCAATTCTCGGTGAATCTTATTTTAATCGGCCAAATACCGGTTCATGGGATTTCGGTGGTAATTTATTGGCAAGGTTATCATACGAGAGCGGAATTTGATGGCAAAAAGGGACAAATGAATTGAAAATAGTTGACACTGTCATAAAAGAAAGCGCAACTGTGGTATCCGACACCGGCCGGCAGTAAACGACAAATACTTTTTAAAATAGGCCGTCGTCAGCCCGGGGCTCTGATCATTGGCGGATCCAGGATATGGGTGAGCATCTGCTCCCAGCTATTAAACAACATGATTCTAAACGTGCAGCGAAGCTGGTTGAAGTACTCTTTGCGAGAGGTAAATTTTGTGTATCTGACTGTATGGTAGAGCCGATCGGTGAGCTCTAAAATCTGATGAACATAAAAGGCCAGCAAGTTGAGCATAAAGAAGACAAATGACAGATTCTGTTGTCCGTGGCCGAAGTTGTGTTCAAGGTGATAGCCTTGATTTTTGAGCGTGTTGAAGGTTTCGTTTTCAACTTTCCACCGAGCTCGGCCGCCTTTTACCAACTCAACGACATTGCTCCGATCAACGGTAAGATCGGTCACCCAGCTGTTTTTGTAGGTGATTTTGTTATCTTTTGAAATAATATGAAATTGGAAAAAATTGACATCATCGGCATCCTTTGTGCCGTTTAGAGGCACGTTGTTGACCCACTGATAACAATGGCGGCGAGCCTTTGAATCGGTCAACTCCAACCGGCCAGCTTCGCCCAGTTGAGTCAGTTCATTGACCCACTCAAACAAGACTTTGTGGTCAGTGGGCTTGGCCACTAAGATAAAGGACATCTTGGCCTTTTTTACTTCATCGATAAAGGGTTGTTTTGAGTGGAGCCCATCGGCAGTGATGATGAATTTAAGCTTTGGATGCGCTTTTCTGATCTTTTGGATGCAGCGTTTACCGGCATTGATTTCACAGTCTTGTTTTTGGGTGCCGTCATGGTTGCTGATTTGCTCCGGTGCCAGCGGAAGCACTTGTTTTATGTCTGGATGTACGATAACCGGTTGAAGGATTTGATGGTGGTATCGCAGTGTGCCGTTTTTGGATTCGGTTATCAAACAGTTGGGACAATGGACTTTTTCTGAAGAAAAGTATTGTGATCCATCCAGTGAGACAAGATACATACCGTTGATAAATTGGTATTGAGCCAGTTGTTTTCCTCGTTGGAGCCTGTGAAGAAAGTCAGGGAAAACCGGCTCTATTGCTTGTGGCGATACCCAATCAAGAACATCTCTCATTTGCGTTTCTTTTGGAATGGTGCCGACATTAAAGACGGTGCCAAGATTGTTTCGCTCCATACGGTCTTGGATGCGTTGCTGGAAGCAAAGAAGCGAGGGGTCTTGAAAAAACATCATGGCAAAGCCGCTCATCAGACAATCATGCAGGGGGTAATCGACTTTTGCACCTTGTCGCAAATCGTCAATTTGGTTGAATTGTGCTGACAGCGCTTCCCTGAGTGCAGTGAAGCTGAGATGTTTTTTCAGATGCACGAAAACCCCTGTATATTGTATAAGCTATTGATATTTATACAATATATAGAGGCAAAAGTCTAGTCAAATATTTGCACAATTATTTCAATATGTTATGATTTTCTTGAAAAATAACTTTGCGAAAAAAATATTTCAATTACCCTTAAAAAGCGCTGTATTAACCACTTTCAATATTCACCGAGAATTGCTGAGCAGTATTGCAGCAGTTCTCGGGCAGCCCGAAACGCAGGTAAATTTGGTAACGATTGAAGAGCAGCTTTCCGGAAATGAAAGTCAATAATCCATTTGCAATCACAACAGGAGTTGTTTAAGCTCTAAACACCGGAAGTTTTAGATATTTGAAAAAACTGCTGTAGAGCAGCTTCAAGAAAGGAGGAAACCATGTCCTGGCCCATCAAACATTTTCATTACATTCCTTCCCCGTCTAGTTTTATTGAAATGATGCCAGGTGCAATGAAAGCTGTAAAACAATGTGCGGGCGTAAAGGAAGGAGAACACGTTGTGATCGCATGTGATACCAACAAGATCCGTCTGGCCGAGGCCATTGCAGCAGCGGCATATGCTGCTGGAGGCATCCCCACAATAACAGCGTTTCCTCCAACCGGAGCCCATGGTGCTCAGGTTCCGAAACCGGTGGTGGGTGCATGTGCTCAAAGCGACGTGTTTTTTTTACCTACAACCTGGTCCATGACTCATACGGATGCACGCATCGAAGCCATCAAAAATGGCGCTCGCGGAACTACCATGTGCGAGGTTACCGAAGATTGCCTTTGCACGGGAGGTATTCTGGCAGATTATGAACAGAACGATCGGGTGGGCCGGAAGCTGGGGGCAATCATCGCCGCGGGCAATACCATCCGGATGACATCCCCGGCGGGAACCGACCTGACTGCTAAAATCACAGACCGTCCCGTGCAATACGAAACCGGGCTTTTCCGAGAACCGGGGCAATTTGCCGCACTTCCCAACAGCGAGCTGAACATATCACCCACAGAGGGCACAACAGAAGGGGTTATTATCGGCGATGTTCGTCTCATGGGATACGGTGTACTAAGGGATGAGCCGATTACAATCGAAGTCAAATCAGGGGAAGTGGTGAAAGTTTCAGGGGGAAAGGCCGCTGATTATTTGAATGAAACCCTTAAATCCTTTAACGATAAAGCCGCGTACAATCTGGCGGAATTTGCCGTGGGTCTTAATCCATGCTGCAGGGCTTATGCAACAAATCTGGAAGATCTCGGCAAGCTGGGTTTCGGCCACCACGGCATCGGCAGCAATTACGCAATCGGAGGCAATGTGGCAGCGCCATGTCATATCGATGTGATTTACTCTGAAGCCACCCTTGAAATTGATGGTCGAAAAATTTTGGAAAGTGGTAATATTCTCGTGTGACTCATTTAAACCTAGGTTGAGCGGTTCATCGTTCTGCGTTCAGGGTTAAAATTCACAAATACCACCTTAAGTTTCGCACCCACCTATTTCTATGAAACGTCTTATATGCTGGCGTCGAATGAAATTTTTAAAGGCAAAATACACTTTATCACCCTTCGATGACGGCACAATAGGAGTCAACAAAGCGTTTAAACCAGAGCTATCAAGATCTTTCGCTACTTAGCGCCACCTCCCTTGTGCCTTAAGCTCGATGCTTCCGATTGGATGGCCGCTTAAGAGCTTCGGTGTAATTATTTTGCCTTTAAAAATTTTATTCGACTTAATTCCATTGGCAATTTACGGTAAAATGGGGTGCGAAACTTAAATACCACATTAAACTAATATCTATGGGTTATGGTTTATTTAATCCGTCTGCTTAGGATGAATTTTCTAAATTCGACGCAATATCATAAGCGATTTGAAGCTGTTATAACCCTCTAACCCTGAACACTGAACTTGGAGCCGATCGGTTCAGGTTAAATAAACACTCAGACCACGAACAAAGGAGCATAAAAGCGAATATGACCGGACAAAAAGCCAGGGTTTCCATTGTCAGAGGTACCGATATCGAATCTTCCATCCGGCGGGCGTTAAACCTTTTGGGGGGAAT